>JAGPGE010000023.1 GCA_018056145.1 Armatimonadota bacterium | reverse complement strand
TTGTGGGAACCGGGACCCGGTACGGGGTCGCCAAGTGGCTGGCCGCTCTGCCGCGGTCGCCTCGAGACGCCACTGTACAGTGCTGGGCCTCAACCCGCGGGAAGATCGCGGGCGTGCGGACCTATTTCAAGCATCGACGAGGGTTTCCGCCGTCCGCCGAACACGGGGCCTGACTCTCATTCATCCGGCGCGCGTCAGCCGCTGCACCCCATCAGGAGCGCAATCCATGCGCATAGCCATCGTTACGGAACACGTTAACAGGCGCGGGGGCCAGGAGAGGGTTGTGTGCGAACTGGCGGAACGCCTCAGCCGGTATCATGAGGTGCACCTGTATTGCTTCTCGGCACAGGGTCTGCGTGGCGAGCGCTTGTCGGTGCACAAGATGTGGTGCCCCTTCCACAGCTCCACGCTGGAAGGCTTCTGGATCCTGATCGCCTCCTGGTTCGCGCTGCGGCGCGCGCGGTTTGACGCCATCATGTCCCAGGGCGGCAACAGTCTGATCCAGAACTGCCTCATGCTCCACACCTGCCACGCACTGCGGGCCGAGCGCACCCAGGCCGTGGAGTGGCGCTACCATCCGCCCAACCCCATCAAGCGCCTGGGCCAGTGGTTCCGTTCCCGCGTCTTCCTGTACTTTGAGGGCCGCGCCGTCCGTAAGTGCCGCGGCGCGGTGATGACCGTTTCGCAGTTTCTGAAAGACTATGTCATGGCGCAGCATGGTCTCGCGGACGCGGAGGTACAGGTGACCGAGAACGGTGTGGATCACGACGTGTTCCGCCCCGAAACCCGCAAACTGTACCGCAATCGGGTCCGCGACAAGCTGGGCATTCCCCGGGACGCCTTCGTCGTCCTTTTTCTGGGCGGGCGCTGGTTTGACAAGGGCGTCCCCTTCCTAATCGAAGCCCTCGGAAAGCTGCCCGACCGGAATGCCCACCTCGTCATTGTGGGCAAGGGTGACGTGGGCTTCTTCTCCGAGTTCGCGCGTGACAATGGCGTTGAGGATCGTGTACGATTTGTGGCGCCAACAGGGTCTCCGCAGTGGTTCTACGGGATGGCTGACTGCTTCGGGTTCCCCAGTGATGCGGAGGGCTTTCCGCTAGTGATTGGCGAGGCAGCCTCGTGTGGGCTTCCCCTGATCACCACGGCGGTGGGCGGGTCCGAGCATCTGGTGGAGGAGGGAGTGAGTGGCTACATCGTGCCCCCGGATGCGGACGTGATCGCCGAGAGACTGCAGACTCTTGCCGCTGATCCGGCGCTGCTTGCGAAGATGCGCCGAGCGGTTCACCGGAAGGCCAGCAGACTGTCCTGGGATAATCAGGCCGAGCAGGTGCGCGCGCTTCTTGAGGCCTGGTTTGACGGTGATGCAGCCGCAAACAGCACCCATGAACCGTCGGGGGGGCAGAGCAATTGAGGATCGCGGCGATCAGCCACTCTTGTGTGATCGATGTGAACCAGCAGATCTACGTGGAGTTGCTCAAGCATCCCGGCGTGGAGCTTCTGCTCATCGCGCCGAACCGCTGGTATTCCTCGCTGCGCGGTGACACGGCCTTCGAACCACTTACTGCGCTGCGCGAGCACTGCAAGCCACTGCATGCGAGGTTCGCCGGGTCCATCCATTTCCACTGGTATCCGCGTCTGGGAGAAGCGCTCGCCGGATTTTCGCCCGACATCATCTTCGCGGACGAAGAGCCATACTCGCTGGTGACCACACAGGCTCTGCAGTGGCAGGCGCGGCTCCACTGCAAGTTCGCCTTCTACACCAAACAGAACCTCTACAAGCAGTACCTCCCGCCATTTTCGTTCATGCAGGCCCGGGCACTCGCACAGGCGGACCATGCGCTCGTGATCAGCGAGGAAGCGGCGGAGGTCCTGCGACAGAAGGGCTATAAAGGGGGGCTAACCGAACTGCCGCACGGGGTGGATCCTGAACTGATCCAGCCGAAGGACAGCTCGGAGCTCCGCGAGCGCCTGGGCATCCAGGACCCGGTCGTCGGCTACCTTGGTCGCATCGCCGGTGAGAAAGGCGTCTGGGACCTGCTCGCCGCGGCCCGGATTCTGGTCAAGCGTCTGGGGCCGGTGTTCACCGTGGTGCTCATTGGCGACGGCCCGGCCCGGGAGCGTCTGGCCGATGCCGCGCGCATGCAACTGCCACCCGGTCTGTTCCGCTTTACCGGCTCCGTCGCCCACAATGCCGTCCCGGACTACCTGAACCTGATGGACATACTGGTCCTGCCCTCGCGCACCCAGACACACTGGAAGGAACAGTTCGGGCGCGTACTGGTGGAGGCGTCGGGCTGCGGGATACCGCTGGTGGGCTCCAGTTCGGGCCACATTCCGTCCCTGATCAACCGAATGGGCGGAGGGCTGGTATTCCAGGAGGGGGACCCGACAGATCTGGCAGACAAGATGCAGACATTGCTGGAAGACCCGGAGCTGGCGCGCAGGCTTGGCGAGAACGGGCGGCGTGCCGTCCTGGCTGAGTTCACCTACGAGAAGGTCGCGGGGGTGCTGTACGAGGCGCTGTCTCAGACGGTCAACGGTTGAGGAGCCCGGGTAGCGCAACGCCGGGCCAGGCCGCACAAGGACGGCCAGAGGATAGCCAGGATGTACAGGAGCAACGCGGCAGCGGTCACTCCGTACCTTGCGAGCAAGTCGCGCACCTGCACCGACATGCGCTGATGGAAGTCCACGGGTGATCCGGATGATGCGAGAAGGGACCAGGCGCGCGCGCGGGTCTTCGGGTCGGAGGTCAGTTGGATGGCCTCGGATGCCTGCTCTGCCGCGGCGGCCATTTCGCCCCGCTCGATGAGGACTTCCGACAGCGACAGGCGAGCCCCCACGTGGCCGGGGTGTTTCCTGACCGTGTGACGCAGGATGCTCTCGGCGTCGGGCTCCATGCCCTGCGCGAAAAGCATATGGGCGACGGCGACGAGGGCATCCGGGTGGTTCTCGCGAAACGCCAATCGGTACAGCCTCTCGCGGGCATCCACATCGTCCTGCCGTGCCCTGTTGGCGAGAATCCCCACCTGGACAGCCCGGTCCTGTGGAATGAGCGCTGCCGCCCGGGCTCGCAGGGATTCCGCCTGTTCGGGCAGATCAAGCGTATCGACAATGTCCGCTGCTCTCTTGAAGTTCCGTGCCGCTATCGCTTTCGCCGTGCCGGCGGCATCCGGGTTCTTCGCGCCCAGACTGGCGGCGTTCGCGAGGCACAGGTCGGCCGCTTTCAGATGGGACAGCGCCGCGAAGGACCGCAGGCCGTACTTGCCGAAGCTGTCGCCGAAGGCTTCGAGGAACAGCGCCGGCTGGCGGTTGGCTCGCTGGTAGTTGACGGCGAGACTGACCGCACCGAAAGCCGCCGCCAGCAAGAGTGCGTAGCCGTAACGTATCACAGAAAGGGGCCTACCCGATGGCCAGATTGCGCGCGACCCGCGGGAGATGGGTTACCCGCATCGCATCCGCGGTTGCAACGGTCTTTTTCGCGCTCGCGCTGGCATGTTCCTGCGCGGCCCAGGGCAACCTGCTCGAGAACCCGAGTTTCGAGGTGCTGGATGAGACCACCGCTCGGCCCGCCGGATGGACGGCCTGGGCTGACCCGAACTACGCGGTCTACACCCTGGCGGATGCGCGCACGGGCGTGGCGTGCGTGGCGATCACCGACCCGTCGGAGAAGGTCTCCCAGGGACTGCGCAGCCCGCGAGTGCCCATCGAACCGGGGAGGCAGTACCGCGCCTCAGCCTGGACGCGGATCGAGAGCGGACCGAAGCCCGGCGCCGCGCTGTACCTGGAATACTGGGCCGGCGGAACGCGCGTGGAGAACAAGAGCGTCTCGACCTCCGATGCCCCCGACTGGCGCCAGCTGACGATCAGCGTGACCGCGCCCGAAGGCGCGACCCATGCGACCGTGCTCGTCTACTCCGGGAGCGTGTCCATCGGGCGGGCGTACTTCGACGATCTGGCGCTGGTCGAAGAGCCGGCGCCCTGACGTCCGCGGAATAACCGGGCGACCGGCGGCAACGCCGCTGGGGCCGGTGCAATCATAAGCAGGGACTGGAGGCAGTTCACATGGCCAAGATCGTCCTCATCGGTGCGGGCAGCGGCTTCGGGAGTCGCCTGTCGGTGGACATTCTGTCATTCCCCGAGTTCCAGGATGCGGAACTGGCGCTGGTGGACATCAACGCCGAGGCTGCGGAGGGCGTCCGCGGTTTCGTTCAGCGCGTCGTGGACTATCACAAGCTCCCGGCCAAGGTCAGCGCCACGACGGATCGCCGCGAGGCCCTTGAAGGCGCCGACTTCGTGGTCATCTCCATCGCGGTGGGTGGCCCTGCCTACAACGGCGTGCCTTTCTACTACGAGATCGAGATCCCCCGCAAGTACGGCATCAAGCAGAGCGTTGCGGACACCATCACGCCGGGCGGCGTATTCCGGACGCTGCGCAGCGCCCCGGAAATGCTGGCAATCTGCCACGACATGGAGGAGCTCTGCCCCGACGCGCTCCTGCTCAACTACACCAACCCCATGGCGATGCTCACCTGGATCATGAGCGAGGGTTCATGCATCCGCAACATCGGCCTGTGTCACAGCGTCCAGGGCACTCACGGACAGCTCTGCGGGTACATCGGCGAGGCGTCGAGCGACGTCACGAGTTGGGTCGCGGGCATCAACCACATGTCCTGGTTCCTGAAGTTTGAGAAGGACGGCGTGGACCTATACCCGCGTCTGTTCGAGGCCGCCAATGACCCGGAGACTTACGCGAAGGACAACGTGCGCTTCGAGATCATGAAGCACTTCGGGTACTTCGTCACCGAGAGCACCCGGCACATGTCCGAGTACGTGCCCTACTTCCGCAAGCGCGAGGACATTTATGAGGAGTTCAAGTGCGCATCTCCCACGCCATCGATGGACGGCGGACAGGCTCACCGCATCTGGCAGGACGACATCCCCGAAGGCGGCGACGTGGAGAAGGACGCCCTGCAGTTGCGCCGATCAGGTGAGTACGCGTCCCGCATCATGCACTCGGTCTACACCGACACGCTGTTCCGGTTCAACGGGAACGTGATGAACGACGGGATCATCGGCAACCTGCCCTTCGGGTGTTGCGTCGAGGTCCCGTGCATGACCGACAAGTGCGGGGTGAACCCGTGCGTGATCGGCGACCTGCCCACGCAACTGGCTTACCTGAACACCACGAACGTTGCGGTGCAGCAGCTAACGGTGGAGGCCGTGCTCGAGCAGGACCTGGAGAAGGCTTACCAGGCGTGCCTGCTGGACCCGCTGACCAGCGCGGTCTGCAGTCTGTCGGAGATACGCAGCATGTTCAACGAACTGCTTGAGGCCGAGCAGCCGTGGCTGAAGCCGTTCTTTGAGATGTGACGTCCTTCGCGACTCCGTGGGGCCCCGTGCCTTTCCGACGGGCACAGCCCACGACTGGCTGTGCGGGATGCCAGGTGACGAAACAAAGCGGCAGGTCCGGTAGTCGGACCTGCCGCGCTCGCGCTTCTTGGGGAGCCGACTTCAGACTTCCAGCTTGCCCTCGCGGCTCGCGGTGATGTAGTTCATGCACCACTCGTCCAGGCCCAGCAGCGCCTCGGCCGCAACCAACTCAGCCATGATCTGCTCGTCCAGTGGATCCATGATCGCCGAATCGAGCCCCGCGGACATGCACAGAACGAGGAACACGCGGTTAATGAGCTTCCGCACGGGCAGTCCGAACGAAATGTTGCTCAGGCCGCAGGTGACGTGGCACTCCGGGCAGTAGGCCTTGATCTCCCGGATGGCCTGGAGCACGTGCACCCCGGTCTCATGGGCGGTGCTCAGTGGCGCGATGACCGGGTCCACGTAGATGTGGTCCGCGGCCACGCCGGCGCTTGTGAGGGCATCGATGAGCTTCTTCGCGGTGGTCTCGCGCTGTCCGGCCATGCAGGGCATGCCGTCGTCGCCCATGGCGAGGGCCACCACGTTCGCGCCCCTCTCGGCAACCAACGGAAGCAGCGAGTCGATCTTCTCCTTCTCGAAGGTGATCGAGTTCACCAGCGGCGTCTGGTCGCCGGTGTAGGCTTCGAAGGCCTCGCGGAGCGCTTTCACGTTGGGGCTGTCGAAGCTCAACGGCTTGCTGGTGACGGCCTGAACGGTCTCCACAAGCCAGCGCATGTCACTGATTTCGGCATCGCCGGTGGTGCCCGGGTTCACGTCGATGAACGTCGCCCCGGCTTCGTCCTGACGTTTCGCAAGCTCGGCGATGTAGTCGGCGTTCTTGTCCGCGATCGCCTGCTTCGGGTTCTTGCGGGTCCCGTTGATCAGCTCGCCCACGATGATCATTTTGCCTGAACCTTCCTGTTCAGAAGTATCCGCGCCCCTCAAGTGGCGGGGCTGTCCTCGCGTCGGTTCCGCTGACTATACCCTCTCTCGAGCCCCTTGACCAGTGCTGTCACCGTCTTCAGCACCGGCACTTTCACGCCCTTGCGTCCGGCGGCGCGCAGAATGGCGCCGCAGATCTGGTCGATTTCCGTCCTGCGCCGCGCGGCGACGTCCTGGAGCATTGACGAACGGTTCATCCCCGTCACGTGGCAGACCTGCTCCGCCGCCTGCTCCGGACGCACTCCGGCGAAGGGACTCAGGCCGCAGAACTCCGCGACCCGGTTGCCTTCATCGGCGAGGGCTCCCAGCGTCGCCCGCAAGAGTTCGTCTTCGAGCAGCGCGCCGTTGGGCAGGCCGGTGAGAGCCGTGAGCGGGTTCACGGCGGCGTTGATGATCGCCTTGCGCCAGAGAGCCGCCTCGATGTGCTCATCCACCAGCAGGTCAGGCCAGTACAGCTGCAGGATCGCGGCGGCGCGCTCCGCCGCCGAATGCAGACCAACGGGAGACCCCAGGGTGATCGCCCCCATGCCGGAGATGACCACCTCCCCGGGATCCTGTAGCGCGCAGCCCATCACGATAGTGCCCGCGAGGACCTGCGCCGGCGCGAAATGCTGCGTCAGGATCTCCCAGTTGCCCAGGCCATTCTGCAGCGTGAGGACCAGCGTCTCCGGCCCGACACACGGCGCCGCGAAAGCCGCCGCGCTGTCCGTCGAATAGGCTTTGACCACAACAATGAGCAGGTCAGCGGGAGCCAGGTCCGCCGGCCATGCCGTCACCGGGACCCGCACCGTCTGCCAGTCAGTTCCGCGGGAGACCAGGATGCCGGTGGCCGCGAGCCGCTTGGCGCGTTCGGGCCTGTGGTCCAAGAGAGAAACGTTGGCGTCAGCCTGCTTCAGTGTGGCCGACAGGCCGCAGCCCATGGCTCCCGGGCCAAGGATCACGATACGATCGGGCCGCGCGCTGGGGCCGTTCAACGTTTCTGCTCCCACTTGTCCAGTTCGGCGAGCTTCCCGAGGGTCGATCCCTTCATGATCTCGGCCTTCTCACGGGCCTCACGCTCAACCACCGCCAGGGAACGGTTCGCGGTCTCCACCGCCTTTTCGCGGGGCACGACCACCACGCCATCAGCGTCGGCGATGACCCAGTCGCCGGGGTTGATTGCCGTCTCGCCGATCTTCAGCGGCACGCCCATCATGCCCAGGCCCTTCGGGTCTCCCGCGGCCGGGCAGATGATGGTTGAGAATGCCGGGAAACCCAATTCGCGGATTTCCGCGCTGTCCCGCAGGGCGCCGTGGATGACAATGCCCGCGAGGCCTCTGCGGATGCAGGACTTGGTGGCCTCCTCGCCCCAGACAGCCGGGCCCTCGCCGCGCACGTCCACAACTAGCACGTCCCCCGGTTGGGCCTGATCGATGGCCTGCACTGGCTTGTTCCAGTCGCCCGGATAGGTCCATACGGTGAAGGCCGGGCCC
Organism: Armatimonadota bacterium; assembly: GCA_018056145.1. Classification (GTDB taxonomy): domain Bacteria; phylum Armatimonadota; class Zipacnadia; order Zipacnadales; family JABUFB01; genus JABUFB01. The sequence continues at coordinate 11,093 of JAGPGE010000023.1, read as the reverse complement.
ACGCAGCGCATGGAGTTGTCGATGGGTCGGATGCCCGGAAGCCAGCCTTTACGGTGCTGGGCATCGGAAACATTGGCGGCGGTGACGCGGCCGAAAGTCTCCCGCAGTTGCTCCGCGCCGGCGCGCTTGAACAGGTCGGTGGCCACGGATTCCCCGGTGGAGATCGCGCGCAGAATGCCCCGGGTCGCTTCAGTGGCGTCGGCGGCCTTGTTGATGGCGCCGCCCACGATCACGATGCTGGCGCCGGCCTGCACCGCCCGGGCGGCGGTCTCGGAGTTGATGCCTCCCGCGACCGCAATGGGCACGTCCACCGCGCCCGCAACCTGCTGGAGCGTGTCGAATGGGTCGCCACCCCGCATCTGCACATCGATCGGGCAGTGTACACCGACGATGCCGACGCCCAGCTCCTGCGCCTTGATGGCCCGGGCCACCGGGTCCGCAACTTCGGCGAGGTCCACCATGATCCGAGCGCCGTAACGCTGGCCGGCTTCCACGCACTCCTCAATGGTGGCGTCGGAGGCCACACCCAGCACCGCCACGATGTTCGCGCCGGCCTGCGCCGCGATCTCCACCTCGGTGCGGCCGGCATCCATGATCTTCATGTCGGCGATAATCGTGTGGTGAGGGAACCGCTCGCGCAGCGCTCGCACCACGTTGAGCCCCTCGCTCTTGATCAGCGGGGTCCCGGCCTCAAGCCAGATATCGCCGGCCTGCACGGCCTCTTCGGCGGCGCGCATGGCCTGGCTGAGATTGATGAAGTCCAGCGCAAGCTGGAGCACGGGGAAGGATGTGTCCATGTGGCTCGCTCCCTGGGCGGCGGTCGCCCGTCGCCGATGGGTATCAGGACTGTCGCAGGCCGGCCGCGATGGCGTCGAACACGCAGCGCGCCACCGGTTCGGATTCCGCCAGGAGCCGGTCTATGGTCTCTCTCTTCTCTGCCACCCAGCCGGAGTCCTTGATTGCGGCCAGGTTCACGTCCACGTTGAGCATGGCGCAACGCAGCGCGGCCAGGGCGAACTCCGCGGACACCGCCACGTCGCTGAGGAGATTGGGGTTTGCCTTCTGGCGAAGCTCGTCCAGGTCCGCGATGACCCCCGCGCAGGCTTCCGTGGCTGCGAGGGGTACCTGGGCGGCTGCTTTCAGCGCGTCCTGGATCGCCGCGGTGCGCGCGGCCTTCTGCTCGTCGGTGTCCCGCGGCATGGAGTAGGCCGCGCCCACCTGCGCGTAGGCGTCCGCATCGGCGTCGGTGAGGTCCAGCAGCGCCAGGCGGTGGGACTCCAGCCGCCCAAGGATCGCCTGTACGTCGGATTCCACGGCCGCGAACTTCTCCCGGCCCACCGTGAAGTTCGCTGCCATCTCTCCCAGCGCAGCCCCCAGCGCGCCACACAATGCGGCGGCGCTGCCTCCACCTGGCGTGGGTTCCCCCGCGGCAAGGCGCGCGGCGTATTCCCGGACGGTGTAACCTGTGAGCATGGCACGCCCCTCACTGTGACTGTTGGTGCTACGGCCTGACCCGCATGAGTTCACTACAGTCGCCCTGAATCAGCCGCGGGGTGGTCTCGCCGTCCACAGACCGGGCCCCGCGGAGTGCCCGGTTACAGCATCAGAGCTTCGATATTGCGCCACGTGACCTTTTCGAAGTCGTCTCGCGACAGATTGCAGACCCGGATCTTCGTGAGCTCAATCGCCGGGTGGATGATGGGCCCATCCGAGCCGAAGACCACCCGGTCTGCCCCGAGTCGCTCAATCGCATCCGCGATCTTCCATGGGCAGGACGAGTACGAGCTGTCCAGCCAGATGTTCGGGTGCTCCCATGCCAGGGCGATGAAGCGCTCCACCAGCGCCTCACTGTTGGGCGCCCCGAGATGGGCGATGATCAGCTTGATTCCGGGCACGCTGTCCACCAGTTCCGTGGCAATGTCCAGCCGGGTCGCGACGTCGATGAGCACCGGCAGGCCGAGCTGCGTCGCCTTCTCGCACACGGGCTTCAGCGGGTCGGCGGACGGCTCGGGCATCTCCCCGACGTGCAGCTTCAGGCCCCGGCAGCCCAGTTGCTCCACGGCCCGGTCGATCTCGATCAGCGCCTGCCTGCCCTCCTCGGGCCAGACATGGGCGAAGGGGATGAGCCGGTCCGGCGCGGCCTTGCAGCACCGGGCGGTCAGGTTGTTGGACTCCCGCCCGGGCAGGCAGATCGAGAAGACCACCGACTTGTCTACCCCGGCCTCATCCATGGTGCGCAGGATCATCTCAGGCGGGAACTCGCGTCGGTATGTGTCCCCGCCCTTTGCATGAACATGACAGTCGATGATCATCGGAAGGCCTCCAGGGGCCTGCGCAAAGGGCACCCAAGCAGTCATCCATGGGCGCTGGGCTCGCGGCTACTTCTCGTGGAACTTCGCCCAGCTTGCCGCGATGGACGCCGTCTCGATGCGATCCCAGGCGGTGCGCCAGGAGCCACTCGCGCCCCCCTCCGGCTGCGGCGGGTTCAGGGACATGGTCGAGGCGATGTGCCGGTAGATGGGCAGCAGTGTCTCGGCTTGCGAGAACGGGCCGCCGAAGCGGGCGGCGAATACCTTTCCGGAGCCGAACCCGCTCACGGCGATCCAGAAGAAATGCTCATCCGCGCCCCCCGGGAACTTGCCGAGGAGGGTGATGATCGCTCCCGCATCGCCGATGGGCAGCGCTTCGACCTCGCGGAAACCCGCAATGGCGTTGGGCATGAGTTGCTGCGCGATGGCCCGAGCCGCCTGCACGTAGGACTGGCCCTGCATATCCTGGGGCACATCGAGAAGCGCGAAAAGGGCGCCCACGGGACTGCGCGGGCTGTCCAGGACGCTGTCCCACGATGCCTCCGCGCCCTTGGGCCCCAGGAAGAGAAGGGTTGCGCCCTGGATCTGCTGGAAGCCCCCGGTCCAGTCGGCCGGGTACTCGAAAGCCACGGCCCCGCCGTCCGCGGTGAACTGCTGGGGCGAGGCGAGTGGGGCATACATGTTTGAAGGGGACAGCGACAGGTCACGCCACTGGGTGCGCAGTGCCGTCTTGCGCGCATCATCAGCCGCGGCCCAGTCCTGCTTGAGTTGCTGCCAGCCCTGGGGGAGGGCGGCCAGTTGCGCGAGTTGCTCCTGTGGCAACTGGGCGGCCGCCTGGAGCATGGCCGCATGGGCGCGTTGCCTGTCCTGCGTCGCAGTGACCACCTTGCGGCCCCAGCCTTCGGTCCGGGTGAAGTCCATGATATCGAAGTAGGCGTTCACCGCATCGGCGGTCGGGTCTCCGGCCGCCATTGCGCCCATGCCGAGACCGCCGGCGCCCACGACAGCGCCGCCTCCCGCGCCAACGCCACCCCCCGCAATCTGGCCCGTTGCCTGAGCACCGCCCTGAGCCGGGTTGAGGCTCACAGACTTCACCTGGAACGCGCCGTCCACGATGACCGCCGAGACGCAGTCAATCGCGCCTTGAGCCGCCGCAATCGCCGCCACCGCCTGTTCGGCTGTGACCACCCCGGTTTGGCCCACCGCGAAGATCAGATCGCCCTGCTTGTACCCCGCCGCCGCCGCCGCACTATTCGGCCTCACGTCCACGACTTCGACTCCGAGCCTGTAGCCGGAGTTGGCCTCTATGACATCCAGCTCCTCGGCGGTCAACGTGCGCAGAACGAGTCCTGCGGCCTCGGCGGTCTCCACCTGTTGCTGCGCGCAGAGCGGGAGACAAGCTGCGACAAGAAGCAGGCTGCATGTGGCGGCAGCGATGCGGTGCATTGGCGCCATCCTTTGGGTAATTTGGTCCGTTCCGGCTCGTGCGGCGTGCAGCGTCTGCTCATCCCTGGTCCAGGGCTTGGGGGCGCCCCTAACCGGGTACCTCCGCCATGTACATGTTGCATGTCCCGCCCTTGTCCGATGTGAAAAGCACCTGGCCATCGTCAGGCGAGAAGATAGGGTGTGGGTGGCCGATCTGGGTCTTCCAGGATGTCTCGTGGCGGCACAGGCGGCGTACGCGGCAGTAGCCTTCATCGTGGGTGATGAGCCCCATCCAGTTCCCGCCGTCAGTGTCTTCAGGGCCAAGGAACGCGCCGTCGCCCACCACCAGACTGTTGTCGCTGTTGCTCTGGATGTGGGACGCGCGGCGTCCTCCCGGCCACAGATACTGTCTGATCCAAGTTCCGTCCGGGCGAATGAAGCAGTCGAAAGCCAGCGTCTCGCCCATGGACTTCACCGTACACTGGAAGCCGACTTCACCGTTCTGGGTGAAGTACTCGTGCCCAACGGACTCATTGTTGTGCTGCGGGTAGAGTTTGTGCGCCTGCGCCGGGGTCTCGCCCACGCGTACAGTCCACATGCGCTGCTCCACGTGCCCCCAGCTTCCCTCGTGGCAGAACATGATCAGGTCCGGGTCGGTGGGGTGGATGCACACATGACTGATCCACGCGTGCTCCCCCCACGTCGCCAGCGCTTTCCCGGACTCGGTCTCAAGCCGCATGACCACGCAGGCCGGGCGCCTGAAGAACGTCTCGTGCATGGTGCTGTAGATGACGCCCGTATCAGTGCTGGTCGGAGTGTGCTCGCGGTAGGCGAGAGCGATGTGGCTGCCGTTGGCGGTGATTGTGGGCAGCGCCAGCGAGAACCCCTCGGGACAGGTGTACAGCAGGTCCTCTTCGAGGGTATCCAGGCGCACAGACCATACCTCGCGGTCGGTGATGAAGTAGGCGATGGGTTTCTCGCCGTGGACGCAGCCCAGTTGCGGCTTGACTTTCGGGCGGTCCGTCAACTGCACGATCTTCCCCGAAGACAACTCCAGCATGTGCACCTGGGGCGATCCACTGCGTTCGGAGCCAAAGATTATGTTCTCACCACCCGCGGTGAAGCTGGTTGCGGTGAAATAGAGGTGGTGGTCGTGTGCCTCGCTGCCCGTGAGCCTGCGCACGCGCACACCGGTATCCGGCTCGGTGTACTCCTGAATCTCGGACGCCCAGGTATCGCCCTTAGCCATCGCTCGGCTCCTTCGATGTGTCGTTAGTGGGCTCGAATTCCCCGCGGCTGCGCGTGATCTCGACCTCGGTGTAGTCGATGAGCCCGGCCAGCGGCACGCTGTGTTTGCGGACGCGCACCGTAACCTGCTCCACGGGGAATTCAGCCAGAATCGCCCGAGCGGTGCTGTGCGCCAGGGCCTCCAGCAGCATGAATTTGCGCCGGCTCTGGATGCGCTCGATCAGCGCGTACACCGCGCCATAGTCCACGGTGCGCGACAGGTCATCGGTCTCCCCTGCGGGTGTTAGGTCAAGCGCGAGTTCCACGTCGAAAGAAAACCTGCCGCCCAGCGCCCGTTCCGACGGATCCACGCCATGGTGGCCGTAGAAGCTCATGTTCACGATGCGTATGCGGTCATGGCTGGCGGGCATGGGAAGCACTCCTGCCGGATGGAAGGCTGTTGCGGGAAGTCCTGGCAAGACGGGTCGGGGGGCCCGACCACGGGGACTGCAGGGCCGCTGCACCCCAAGGGCGCAGTCTGCGCGGCTGGCTCAGCCCTCGAGTTTGACGCCTAGTTCCTCGACGGTGAACAGCGAGACCAGCTCGAAGCCCTCGTTTTCGATGTTCTCGCGCGCCCCCTGGAGACGGTCAACCATGGCGATGACCTTGACGATCGCCACGTCGCGCTCGCGCTCCACGGCCTCGATGGCCTTGAGGGTCATTCCGCCGGTGGTCACGGTATCCTCGAGCATGACAACACGGTCGCCGTCTCGCAGGGGGCCGGCCACCTGGTCGCCCATGCCCCGCTCCTTGCGCTCCTTGCGGACGATGAACCCGCGCAGAGGAATCCCCAGCGACCCTGCGACGGCGATGGTGCCCCCGACGATGGGATCCGCGCCCAGGGTCATGCCACCCACCGCGTCGATGGCGTCATCGCGGATCTCGTCGAGGATCAGGTGGGCCAGGCAGTAGAGCGCCTCGCTGTCGAGGGTTGCCTGCTTGCCGTCGATGAAGTAGCTGCTGCGCTGGCCGGATGCCAGTGTGAAGTCGCCGAAGGCGAGGCACTGTTCCTTGATGATATCTGCGAGGCGGTCGCGGATCTGCTGGATGTCAGGCGCTGCCTGAGACATGGTGAATCAGGTCTCCGTCGGTATCGGTGAACTCAGTTGGCTGCGCGCATCTGCACCATCTGCTGCAGGACGCCCACGGTCTGGGGCGCGATGAGAAGGTCGCGGATGGCGTACCAGTCCAGTGGCCTGTCGGACGGCTGCCAGCCGGTGTCGCGGATGAGCCCGGCGCTGCGCAATATGCGGGAAGCGACAATGAACCACTCCGCTTCCCACTGCTCGCGGGACATGCGGTAGACCGCGACGAGCTCCTCCTTCACGCGCTCCACCGCACCTTCGAACCCCGGCCCTTCAGGCTCCATGTACTTCTCCAGGAAGGCCTCAGTGCGCTCCGTGCGGGTGCCGTAGAACTCGGTGCGGTTTACCATGCGCAGGGACTCAGCAAGTGCCGCGGCATCGCTGAGCATCTTGGCTTCGCGCAACTGCTGGAAGGCGTCCGTTTCGCCTGCGACTTCGGGCGGAACGCGCCAGTCCACGAAGGACGCCTGCTGGGCGGTCAATTGGCGCCGGACGGCCTCCACGAGAGGAACCATGGCGGCATCCAGCGCGGATCGGGTCTCGTCCAGTCTGGCGCGAGTGTCCACGATCAGCCTGTTGGCCTCGGCGGTGACCGGTCGTGCGGCCACCAGGTAAGGCAGCACTCCGGACAGCGGCTGCGCAACTGCAGAGAGGACATCCATTCTCATCGCATCATTGGTGGACACTTCGGTGGCCGCCTGCTGCGCGATCGCCAGCAGGAGGTTGGCCTGCTGCACCGAAATGCCCAGATCGTTGAGCAGCGACACGATTCGCGCACTCTCAAGCGCATTGCGCAATTCGTCCGGGGCCGGTTCCTCACTGGGAGGGAGAGCTTCGGTGGCTGTGCCGAGAATCTTCAGGTAGGCCAGGGTTCGCGGATCACGCAGCCACCGCCCGAGGTCCTCGTAGCGGACAGGCTTGACCGCGGCATCATCGGTGATGTTCAGATACTGGCGGACCTGGTCCGGCAGGCTGGGTCTTGCCGCTGCGTAGTCGGCATCCGCAAGCCCGTAGATCTGGTCGAGCAGAGCCAGGATCGCGCCATGCAACTGCGACGTATCAGCGCCTTCCGGGACGGGTACTTTGCGCGTGATCACTGCCGCGGTTGCCTGCCGGATCATCTGGTACTCGTCGGGCATCAACGTGCGCTGGGCGTCGAGTTGGCGGACGATGTAGTCGGCGAGGCTTGGCGCGCCGCCGTAATAGGCCATCGCCTCGCGGCGCAGGGCGGCATCCTCGGCGGTCTCGACGAGCTGCAGTTGCTCCGGGGCGAGCAGTGCGAGAAACGCTTCCCGGGCCCGCAGTTCCGCCGCCTCAGAGGCCTCGTCGCTGGTCTGGGCCTGGGTTGCGGCGGCCATGGCCTGTGCCCGGGCGTTCGCTTCGGGCTCGGCGCCGGCCAACCACGCATTGACCACCGTGGTGATGGGCTGCCAACTCTGCTGCCAGACCTGCGCACGCGTGGTGCGGCCCGCGGTGATCTGCGCCTGGAGTTGTTCGAGTTGGGGCACGATGGCGGCGATCTGTTGCGAGGTCAGCCCGAGGCCGGAGGCAACCGTGAGGAGGGTCACGTCGCGCCAGATGAGCTCCGCTCCGGCCTGCCCGGAGACCGGTGCCGGACCGGCCGGCAGCGCTGGTCCGCCCGGGGTTTGGGCCGGCTGTCCGGGAACTGCCGGGGGGGGAGGTAGTGGCTGGCCCCAGGCTACCGTCGCGAGGGACATTGCGCAGAGAATCCACGGCAGCAGACGGGGCATCCTGGTCATCACAATCATCGCTTTCCAGGGGCTCTGAACGGCCACTCCGCTCCCATGAGGAGTGTAACACAGCGCCGTTCTCAGCGTCAATTCGGGCGGGCATGCCGGATTGAGCTAGTAACATACATGGGTTACAGCGGTCAGGGAGGGTGGCGGCGTCCCCCAGTTGGACGGCTGGGGGGATGCCGTCGCCTCGTCGTGGAAGGAGATGGGAGACGGGTACTCTACACCGGATACCTGCGGGCCCAGGGCCGAAAGGGAAAGCTCTTCCAGGCCCTGATCAACAGGTTCTCGGGAACCGTCGACCTGCTCCTCGTCGAAGGGACCATGCTGGGGCCTCCGAGTGAGAACGTGTTGACGGAGAGCGAACTCGCGATGAGAATCGTAGAGGCCTTCCGTAGAGAACACCACCTCTGCGTGGTCTTCTGCTCGTCCTTGAACCTGGACCGTCTCGTCACGATCTACCGTGCCCGCAAGCGGATGGGGAAGACGATGGTCATCCGCCCTGGTCCCGCGGGAGCAACTCTGCGTGTCACAGAGCTTTCCCCAGTGGCACTGGGAGCAAGTCCGTGTAGTAGTACCCTGGAGCTACCAGCAGGAGTGCCTCAAGAAGGGCGGCGAGGGCGCATTCCTCGATGAGATGAAGCCTGCGTTCATCGGATGGCGGGAGATTCGGAGACGCCAACGGGAACTCGTGCTCCTCATGCGCACCAACTTCCTCGTATCCACACTCGAGGAGCAGTTCGGGGACGAGGTGAAGCGCATGAGGTTCATCTGGTCGATGTGGGGGGGCTACTGGGATCAGGACATGCACGTTCGCTCCCTGTTTGACCGACACGGCATCAAGCCTCAGTTCCTGCACACCAGCAGCCATGCACCGTAGGATGACCTGAAACGACTGGTGGATGGGATCCGCCCCCGTGCCATCATCCCAGTTCACGAGGAGTACGCCCGTGTCTACGCTTCGGAGTTCCCCAACGTGGCCCTGTCCTCTCACCGGGTACAGGCAGCCCAGCACACAAAAAAGACCAGCGAGCAGACCCAGGACGGATACCAACAACTCTTTTGCAGAACTTGACCCACGCAACTGGCAGGGATATGACAAGGAGCCGCATCGCCGGGGGCAGGGAGAGGGCGATACGACTCCTCGGGGCTTGGGAAGACCGATGCCAGTAGCCACGTCCAGGACGGGCACCATGGGCCCCGACCCTCCGCCGCCCAAAACCTGAACCTGTCTGGAAAGCTACGGAATGTCGCCGCGCGGCTTCCCTTCGTCTGCTCTATCGGCTCCGCGTGGTCGCGGTGCTGCAGATGGCCTCCACGGGCGCTATTGGTTGGCACGGGTGGTCGTGAAGCAATGCAGATTCGCTTCTGGGGGACGGCACCGAGGGGAATACGGACGATGCAGAACGGTTTGCCATCCTGCACTCCCGCGCCTTGATCCACACAGATGGCGGCGCCAGGGCTGTGGAGTTCATCTCTTGTCGGCGGCACCCGTTACAGGAGATGGGACCTTGTCTCTGTACTGTCCCCCAGAAGTTGGCCAGTGGTGTGCGCCTTCTCGGGTCACACACGTGCCTATTCTAGGCATCATTGCGGTCGGCGTCAAGCAGTATACGCCTGCGGGCGACGAGCGACATGATCGAAGGGCGTCTCTCACCATCAATGGTACCCCCGAAGGGAGCTGGACAGATGGACGCAATCGCCATCACCCTTGCGCTGCTCGCAGTCACCTCCGGAGCCGCCGCGCAGGGCTTCGTGACCATTGAGGACGGGAAACTCATGCTCGATGGGCGCGAGTACCGGGCCATCGGCGTGAACGTGCCGCACCTGTCCCAGGGCTACAACGGCACCTGGCACCATTGGCGCGAGATATACGGCACCCGCGAGAGGATGCGCGAGGCCGTTGTCGAGGCAGTTCTGGATGCGGAGCGCAACAAGATCGCTTTCATCCGGTTCTTCGCCGGGCCCGGTTACCCGAAGGGCACCGCGGAGCTATACCTGAAGGACCGCGCGGAGTACTGGCGACAGATGGACGAGCTATTCGCGCTGTGCCAGGAGCACAACGTGAAGCTGGTGCCGTCCCTCAATATCCTGAAATGGCACGCCGACTGCCAGGAACTGGTGACGGCGGTGCTGGACCCGGCCTCGAAGACATACGCCGCGACCTATGGCTATGTGGAGGAGTTCGTAACACGCTACAAGGACGACCCGAACGTGCTCATGTGGGAACTTGAGAACGAGGTGTTCCTGCGCTCCGATGTGGAGATGGAAGGTCGCCCGGCTTTACCGAAAGGCGTCTATCCCGAAGGCACCGAAGGAATCCGGGAGCGCTACGGCATGGCCGACAGCCTGCGATTCGAGATGATCCTGGAGCTCTACCGCGACATGACCGCGTTCATCAAGGGGCTTGACCCGAACCACCTCGTGACCAGCGGCGATGCCGGGCCCCGCCAGGAGAGCATGTGCCGGCGGCTCACCTTCCCCGACTTCAGATGGCGCAATGACACGATTCGCGAGCACCTGTCCAACCTATTGGAGAGCCAGCCCGAGCCCCTGGATGTGTTCAGCATTCACGTCTACGGTGGCTTCTCCTCAAGGGAGAAGGTCGGCGGGTTGTCGTCCCTGGACTTCCTGCGCTGCCGGGTCCGGGCGATCCATGCCGCGCAGGCGCCTGTGTTCATCGGCGAACTGGGGCAGACCAACCCCAACCTGCCCGATGACCGGGAAGCGCAATGGGTGCGGGCCGCTATCGACCTGCTCGAAGAGGAAGGCGTTGCGCTGGCGGCGCTGTGGGTCTGGCATTTCCCGTGGCAAGATAAGGACTTCAACATCCCCAACGGCGCGGCCCAGCCGCTCCTGATGGAACGCGTCCAGCGGTTCAACCAGGATCACGCCGGACTCTGAACGCGCCATCAGGGCTTCCAGGCTGACGCCGGGATCATGTTGGAAAACCTTTGAGAAAAAAACTGCAAGAAGGCAAGAAGGTGAAAGCTGCGTTTCCGTCGAAAGAAGCCTTGTCCCACCTCATCCTCTGTGGCGAAAGGAGATCGGTCGTATGCGCAGGCATGGCTTCACCCTGATCGAGTTGCTTGTTGTCATCGCGATCATGTAGCCGCTGAAAAAGGGTGAAGGGATTATTGCGACTTCGGGGAATCTTGGTTCGAGGTGATCTCGTTGCAGCACAAGAACCTGCCCCGGACGCCGTCGCTGTATGATGATGTGATCGGCGCTTC
>JAGPGE010000556.1 GCA_018056145.1 Armatimonadota bacterium | reverse complement strand
CGGTGACAGGCTCGAGGCGCTCGGTCTTGACCTTCACATTGGACGCGCGGAAAGTGGCGCCGCCCGTGACGGGGTCATTGCGGCTTCCCCATGCTGTGAACTGTGGAATGGAGGCCATCCCGGAGACATCCAGCCCCAGCCTGTGGATCGGGGGCAGGTCTTCCAGGGCCAGGCGATCCAGCGAAGCCACCACCTCGTACCTGCTTTCGCCGTACAGGTCAGAGACCCGAGCCAGTACCGACAGGTGTCCGCCGTGGGCGCGCGCACTGCCTTCGGAGACAATCACTTCATCTCCGGTGACGGTGATGGGAAGCCTGATTTCGTCCACGAAGAACTCGCCCAGTTGCAGGTGGTCCGCACCGGCGAGGGCATTGAGGGTGGGACGACGTGCCGGGCCGCTGATCGCCCCGTTCAGGTGCACCCAGCCCCCGGTGCTGATCTCGCTGTCAGTGATCTCGGCGATGTCGGCCGCAGAGGCGTACAGGCCCACCAGCCCTCCCTGGACGTAGGCCGAAGGCTTCAGCCGGTCTTCGGCGTCGTACAGGGCCACCTGGTTGAGCCGCAGGTCCCGGACCCCGAAGACGGCGGCCCCGGACGAAGCGAGCACATGATCAGCCCGGGCTTCCGAACCGGTCCGGACGACGTGTGCCGCCGCCGCGTCAAGCCGGATCTCATCCACTTTCGGATCGAAGATCTGCACCCACAGGTCGAGGTCGGGATCGCGCAACTCGCCGGTTGCCTGCCCCGTGAAGTATGCGGAGCCCCCGAGACTGCGGTCCCCCAGGTCCAGCGGGAGCATGCCCGGTTCCACCCCGACTCCAGCCACCCGCAGGTCCACCTGCATGCCGCCGGGACCGCCGGAATCCCGCCCGCGCACATCTCCCTGCGCCCAGATGTGGGCGTCGCCGCGATCCAGCGACGCCAACTCGATCCGTGTCCCGGAACTGCCGCCCGAGACCAAGACGCGCCCGGAGTCAAACTCGCTGCTGTTCACGCCTGGCTTGCCCAGGGTTACGTCAGCGCCATAGCTGAGCCCCTCGCTGGAAGTCTGCATACCCGCCAGAACCGCGAGAGTGCCGGTAAGCTGGATGTTCTCGGGCCAGCCACGAGCGGACTGAAGCCCCGAGAGCTCCCCATCTGCAAGGGACACTCGGCCGGAAGCCGTCAGTCCGCCGGACTCGGCGAGGTCCACCTGTCCCGCGCCGGACAGGTCGCCTCCGAGCACCTTACCCCGCAGCCCCGTAACCGCGAGCCCGCCTTCGGTCAGGGTGGCCGATGCCGCAAGGTCCGTGACGGGAACCCCTTGGATGCTGGCCCACGGGACGCGCACAATGGCGTCGCCCGAGTCGCTGGACGCCGACAGCACTCTCGCGGCCGCCGGACCGATCTCCACAGTCTCCAGCGCCGCCGCCACCGGATCGTCCACACCGGGCGCCACCGACAGGCTGCTGCGGTCCACCGACGCCACGGCCCGAACGCTGGGGCTCTTCCAGCCCACCACGGACGCGGTCAGGTCGATTCCCTCGAGCCTCAAGTCACCCAGGCCCTGCAGCTCAGCCACGGCGGCTCCGGGCGAAGAGAAGCGCACATCGGCAACTGCATCTTCCGCCGGCCCTGTGATGGTCGCAAACACCACCGCACGGTCGGTGAGCGACAGCCCCTGGAGCCGCTCCCGTTCCGCTTCGGGCAAGAGTGCCAGCAGATTCTCCCCGTGCGACGCCTGCGCCTGTACATCAAGAGCCAGCAGGGGATCGTCCAGATCGAACACCGATCCCCGGACCGTTCCGGTCACCCCTGCCCAGCGCACATCCGCCCGCTCAAGCCGGAGGCCCTCGGATGTTGCCTCGAAGGGCGCATCGATCTCGACCGGCGCTTCCCCGAGCGAGGCGACAACCACCTTCGCGTCACGCAGTTCACCCGCAAGCGACCACGCGAAACCGGATCCGCTCTCCTCCAACTGCCCGTATGCGAAGCCTTTCGCGGTTGCCGTCCCGTCCAGCGCCCGGCCATCCTCGCGCGCCAGTATGAGTTCACCCAGGAGCGGGACGTCTACCCGCCCGGCCTCAAATTCCGCGTCAAGCCACAGGTCCGACGGGTCGAACACGAACTCGCCGCGCACTCTCTCCACCAGCGCGCCGTCGGCTCGCAGGTCTCCCCGGACGAGGCCACCCGCATCCGTGTATGCCTGCCCGTGCACTTCCACGGTGCCCGCGGTTGTTGCGTCTCCCTCGGAGCGCACCTGCAGGTCGCTCACGGGTAGCCCGGCCAGGCGCAGTACTCCGTCCTTGCCGGTGCCCACCTCGACCCGGGCGTCTCTCACGTCGAGGCCCGTGACCGACTGGTACAGGGGTCTTCCCGCTAGGAGGTCGTGGAAGTTGTACTGCGCGGCAACCTCAGCCACCCAGGCGTACTGGTGTCCGGCATCATCCACGCTCTCCAGGTTGCGCACCCAGATGCGCTCCAGAATGTCGGTCTCCACATCCGCGGTGACCTCGGTTCCGTCCGAGATCATGCGCACATTCGCCTGCACTCCGCCCTGCGGGGATACGGTGCCCCCGTCTTCCAGCAGTTCGCCCTGCGCGCGGACGCTTCCCGCCACCTGCCCCAGTTCCACGCGCACCGGCGGCGCATTGGGGCCCAAGAGCCCGTCGGCAACCAGCGCAACCGCCACGTCCTGTAGAGAGATCCACGCATCGAACTTGCCCTGAAGCCGCGACGCCTTCTCGCCGGTCGTCTCCAGCCGCCGAGGGATGAACCCTGGCGAGGTGATGCGCCCAGAGGAATCCCGCCGGAACTCCCCTCGCACGCCGCCGATCTCGATCCGTTGGATCGCCAGCAGCGGGTCGGGGGCGTCGCCGAAAGCAGAAGCCACGTTCCCGTACACGTCGAAGCGGTCCATCCGGAAGACTTCGCCCCGCCCGGGCTCCGAGACCACCAGGTCGCGCACCATCAACTGCTTGTCCACCTCGCCGCCGATGCTCAGCGAAGCCTGCTCTGTACGGCTGCGGACGTGCAGATCTATGTTCACGGAGCCCTGCGGCTTGTCGGAGTCTGACAGGTCCAGATCCAGGCCAGGACCGGACAGGGCCGCCACCAGCGGACCATCTTCGAGCAGCGATTGGTCAACGTACTGGAGCCGTGGATTCTGTGTTGCAAGACGGCCCCGGAACTTCCCGCTTCGGACGTCGGACTCCGGGGACGTCTCACCTTCCCACAGTCCGTCGTCCACAATCCGGGCCAGACGTAGTCGCCCATCGGCCTCGCGGATCAGCCGCCCGGTGGGCTCATCAAGCTCAACGTACGAAAGGTGCTCCAGGGGCGGTTCGCCCGCAAGCATCGGTCCCGTTTCGAGCCGCAGACCGACGCGGGGCAGTTCCAGGAGATCACCGCCGCCGGGCTCTGGAGCACTGATCCTCAGACCGCTGGCCTGAAGCACGCCCGCCATGTCAGCCAGGAGCGTCCCGGAAGCGGAGATCCCCGTGGCGCTTGCGGAGACACTCGCGCTCAACGTGCCCGCGGAGCGCGTCTCGCCGTCTGCGCGCATGGCATTGACAGCTCCCAGGTCAATGTCCGCATCCAGATCCCGCGCGGCCACCACCAGCGGCTCCGGGCCCTGCACGGTGTGATCCACGACCTCCACGGAAGAGTCAGCCAAACGCACGCGCGCCACGAGCGAGCCGGGGTCCGGCTGCTCCATCTCGTCTACTCGCTGCCCGGTGGCATCCGCGATCTCGTCCAGCAGGTCCCAGGAGCCATCTGCTCTGCGGACCGCGCGCGCCACCAGTCTCTCGGCGGTCAACTCGCTCAGATGCAGCAGGGGCTCGTCCGCACTCAGCATGGCATTGAGATCATAGCGGGCCCACAGGCGGTCGGCGGAGACGGGAGCGATCTCCCCCGGCGCGGACAGCGCGAGGTCGGCGATCTCCGTCTCGCCCACAATATCGGTGGAGAGCTTTGCCCGCAGGGAGTACTCGCCCCAGGTCCCGTCGATTCCGGCGGTAATCCGCCCCGCATCATCGACAGGAACACCGTCGACCAGCCGCCCTGCCGCCGCCAGGTTCACCTCGCCCGCGATACCGGCCAGTTCGAGGGAGAGCGGGCGCTCCAGTGAGGCATCCCCATAGCGCACGGCGGAATCGCTCAGCGCCAGGGCACCACTGAGCCGGGCAACCTCGCCTTCAGCGGCTTCCAGCGGGTTTTCCGGCACGTCCAGGCCCAGAACGCGCGCTATCTCGAATGAGCCGTCGGCCTCGCGGCGAACATTCG
>JAGPGE010000555.1 GCA_018056145.1 Armatimonadota bacterium | reverse complement strand
GCATCGTAGACGACAGGTCCCGGCAACACCACGCGGACATGGACGGCGTTGTCGTCGGCATCGACGCGAGTTTCGACCTGGACGGCGTTTCCTGCGATGGTCCCGGTGACCCGGCGCTCGGGCCGGAGGACGTCTGCAACTGCCGATGCACCGTCGCGCCAGTGATTGAGGGATAGTACAGGGCCGCCCACGCCGGGCGGCTTTTGCAGTTCTGGAGGTGGGCAAACATGCCCAACACAGGCATCAACCAGATCAAGGTCATGCCGCTCACGGTTACCGTGGAGAAGGCGGAAGACAATCCGACAGGCCGCCGCCGGGTGAAGCTGTCAGGCTTCGCGTCGCGGCCCGAGATTGACAGCGACAACGAGGTCATTGAGCTCGGGTTCTTCGACAGGTTCCTGCCCGACTTCCTCGCGAACCCGGTGATGCTCTGGCAGCACAAGCGCGGCGACGAGCAGGGCCTGTGGACCAGCGTCGAGCCCGTGCCGGGAGAGGGCTACTACGTCGAAGGCTACATGGTGGACCTCGGGACCCCGGAAGACGCGCGGCGTTGCGCGATGGCGGAGGAGGGCATCATCCGCTCATTGTCCGTTGGTTTCAACGCTCAGTACTCGCCGGAGTACGGCTACCAGAACGAGGAAACCGGGGCGTGGCACTGGACGCAGAATGGCAAGCTCATGGAGATCTCGCCAGTGACGTTCCCTGCCTGCCAGAACGCGCGCTTCGCGGTGGCGAAGGCGGCGGGCTTTGAACTCGCGCACCGCGGAGAAGACACACCCGCCGAGTCTGAAGAAGACCGGGCGGTTCGCAACCTGGAGCGCCTCGCTGGCGCGGCAGAAAGCCTTGGGAATATCAGTCGCCATTGGGCCAAAGAAGGCGGAGGTCCATCCGCCGAGATGGCCGAGACAGCGGTGAGGTCTATCACCGCGGCGCTGGGGATCCTGAAGGCCGGCCGTATGCTGAGCGCGGCAAACCGGGGCGTGGTAGAAAGCGCCGTCGAAGCGTTGCTTGAGTTGCTCGCGAAAGACGACGCCAGCCGGGAAACGCCGGAAGACGACGCGAAGGGCGGAGGCGTACTTCGGGTAGTTATGCCCGAGCCGCCCCGCGTAACTCTGACGTCTGGAGAGTGACGAAATGGCAGATATCAACATCCTCGACCTGGGCAAGGAGCTTGGGTTTGAGGTGGACGCGAACGACCCCATCGGCAGCATGAAGCGGGCTGCTGACATGCTGCGCGAGAAGGCCGCAAAGGCCGACGAGACGCAGGCCGTAGACAAGCGCCTCGCATCCCTGGAAGACGCGCTGAAGGGCCTCGCCAACGCCGACAATGCGGGCGGCGAACCCCCGAAGCCGGGCGACAAGGGCACCGACCCCGAGACCGGGCGGCGCGCGCAGGAGGTTCTCGCGAAGGCGAAGATCACCCCGGCGCAGCACGAGCTGTCCGCGATCATGGATCGCCTGCCGCGTGACGACGAAGAGAAGGCCCTGCACGACTTCAACGACCTCGCGTTCCTTATGTCGCGGGTCAAGGGCGTTCCGGTGCAGAGCTTGCCGTTCTTCCAGAAGACCATCGAGCGGTCGCCCGCGCTGCAGAAGACCATGACCTCTAACGGGTCCGCCGGGTATGGTGTGGACTGGGTTCCCACCGGCTTCTCCGCGCAGATCTGGGAGGACATCCGCCTGCAGACCCTCGTGGGTTCCAACCTGGTCGGCGTGCAGATGCCGACCCTCGCCTACAAGATGCCCTACAAGGCCGGGTCTGCGACCGCGTATCTGACCGCGCAGGCCACGGACATTACCGCGAGCGACTTCACCACCGGCGCCGACACGCTGACCGCGGTGGGCTTCGGGTGCGCCGTGAAGTTCTCCGGCGAAATGGACGAAGACAGCGTCGCCCCCGTGATGCCGGTCGTCCGCATGGACATTGCGGACACCCTCGCGGAAGGCCTGGAAAACGCGCTGCTCAACGCCGATGACGCCAGCACCAATCAGGACGGCGTTACCGGGACCGCGGACGTGCGCAAGGCATGGGACGGGTTCCGTGTGCGCAGCCTCGCGAACAGCGCGACCTGTTCCGACCTGGGCACTTTCAACACCGCAAACCTGCGGGCGCTGCGGGCGAAGATGGGCAAGTACGGCATCAACCCGAACGACCTGATGTGGGTTACCGGCCCTGCAGGTTGGCACAAGTTCCTCAGCTTGGCTGAAGTCACCACCGTCGACAAGTACGGCGCGTCTGCGACGATCCTAAACGGGGAACTCGCCAAGTTCGACGGCATCCCGGTCATCATCTCCGGGCAGATCAAGGAAAACCTGAACGCCAGCGGCGTCTATGACGGCAGCACTACGGATAACACCGTCGTGCACCTCATCAACAAGCGCCTGTTCTACTTGGGATCCAGGCGCGGGGTGACCATCGAGGACGACCGGTTCATCCTCGGCGACTACACCCTGGTGGTGGGCAAGGCCCGCTGGGCGTTCGCGCCGCGGATCACCGTTTCCGCCACGTACCCCACCGCCGTAATCGGCTACAACGTCGCGGTGTAAGACGGATCTGTCGCCCCACGGCAGAGCCGGGCTCCGGCATGCACTGTCGGGGCCCGGCGATTGTAAGCAGGAGCGCTACACATGAACCCGGTGACAATCATCGCCCCGCGCGGGCTCGGGGACACCTGTGTATCGATACCCTGCTGCTACCATTTCGCGAGGCAAGGGCGCAAGGTCAATCTGCTCAATCAGGGCACAGTGAACTGGGTCCAGTATCTCCCGACGCTCGTTCCAATCGGTACGGATCGTGAGGGGCAGATAATCGACTGCGGGGGCGGGTTCCGGTTTCACACGCCCTGGCGGATGCTGGCGCAGGTGAGCCTGCGGGTGGGTGTCTACCCCCTCGCGGTGCCTGACGAACCGTGGCTTGCGCGCCTGCCAGAGTACGCGGAGACGGTGGGCAAGTACGGACTGCCCGCTGACTACATCGCAGTCTGCCCGGAGGGGTCGCAACACAACCGGCGCGTGGACGCCTGGCAGGTGGCGGCGGTCGCGGAACGGTGGCCGATAGCGGTCATTCATCATCAGCACATCGAAGATATGCCCGGGCTGAACTTGACCGGGCAGACGAGCATTCCCGAGATGGTGGCGCTCATCGGGGCAGCCCGCGCGGTCGTCGCGGTAGACAGCGGGCCTCTGCACCTCGCAGGGGCGTTCGGCAAGCCGCTTCTCGGGACAATCGGCGGCACATTGAACCCGTTCGCGTTCTGCGAAGATTACAGGCCGTCGCGGTGGCTGCTGAACAACTGCTCGTGGGAGATGCCGCCGGAAGACATAGTGGCCGAACTGACACTGCTGCTGAGCGAAACGGAGGGAATGGCGTGAGACATTTGGCGCACCTAGGCAAGGGTTATCAGGGGTGGGACACCGGCAGGGATCAGCTGCTCAAGTGCAGCACCGGGGAGATCGTCGCGGTCAGCGACGAGAAGGCCGAGCAGCTTTTGAGTGACTTCCCGAACGACTGGCAGGACCTCGGGGACGGGAAAACGATGGACAGCCCGAGTGAGGCCCCGAACGTGCGTCGCATCAGGACGAAGCCGAACCTCGCAATCCGGCAGAAGTGAGGCAGCCATGAGCCTACTGACAGTCGCACAGGTGCAGGACTGGGTGCCGCAAGCGGCCGGGGAAGAGGGCCTGCTCGCCGACGCCATCGAAATGGCTGAGGCCATCGCTGACGAATACTGCGACAGGCCGCTTCTCGCGATTGCCCGCACCGAGTACCACACCATCGAAGAGCGGCAGGCCAGCGTCCAACTTCGCGCGTACCCCGTGGACACGACCGCGGCATTCACGGTGCTGGAAGACGCGGAAAGCGACACGCCGACCACGCTGGACAGCGGCGACTACATCCTCGACAACACCGCCGGGATCCTGTACCGCGACAGTGGCTACTGGCTGCCCGGGCCCCGCAATCTCAAAGTCACCTACACCGCGGGCTACACGGGCGCGACGCTGCCCGCTGGCTTGCGCAGGGCGCTCCTGCAACTCGTAGCCTGGGTGCTGGAAAGCCGGGGCAGTGTCGGGACCAAACAGGAAAGCGTAGACGGGCACCAGTGGACGAGCGAGGACATGGACGGCGCGGTTCCAGCGAGCATTGGGGCGGCGCTGCGCCCCTGGAAGGCGGTGCGGATAGGTTGAGCCTTCACGGGCGTATGCGGGACACCTACGCGATCTACGCGCGCACAGCCGAGGCGGACACGTTTACCCGCGTCGCCACCGTGCGGGGCTCCGTGACGGT
>JAGPGE010000554.1 GCA_018056145.1 Armatimonadota bacterium | reverse complement strand
ACGTCCGGCCCTGCTGGTGGTCGTGGTACAGTTGGGACAGGCAGGTTGCCAGCTTGCCGCTTCCCGGGCCGGTTCCGGTGACCACAACCAGGGGCGCCTCGGTTTCGATGAAGGGATTGCGGCCGAAACCGTCCGCCGACACGATGAAGTCCACATCGCTGGGGTAGTCGGGGATCTCGTAATGAGTGTAGACGGCGATGCCCTGCCCCTGCAGTTGCTGCATGAGCCGGTCGCAGCCACGGCCCGGCGTGTATCGCGTGATGACGACCGCTTTCGTGGGTATCCCCCAGTCGCGCAGGTCGTCGATAGCCTTGAGAGTAGCAAGGTCATAGGTAATCCCGAAGTCCCCGCGAATGCGCCCGTGCTCGATGTCCTCGGAACAGACGCAGAAGACCACTTCGATCCGGTCCCGCAGGTCATGCAAGAGACGCATCTTCACGTTCGGGTCATATCCCGGCAGGACGCGCATGGCATGGAAATCGAAGGTGAGCTTGCCGCCGAACTCGAGATAGAGCTTGCCCTGGAAATGTTCCACCCGCTGGAGGATCGCGTCGGTCTGCTCGCGCAGATACTTTGCATTGTCGAAGCCCTGTCTGGCCATGTAACGCTCCTGACGCGCGCCCACCCGACCGCCGGGAGCCCTCACGCCCGGCGGATCTGCGCTGGATGTGCCTGCTGCCCGCTAGCAGGATGTTCCACAGGCGGCGGGCGCGAACCTGCCGGGGACCAATGAAGGACTCGTAGGGTGCGAAAGAGAATCGTGAACTGTTCCCATCTGCATCAACGGGCCCCGGGTGGCCCGTCACTCCCGTCTTCGCGAGGTGTCCACGATGAAACGCCTTCTGCTCGCCGCGCT
Organism: Armatimonadota bacterium; assembly: GCA_018056145.1. GTDB lineage: Bacteria > Armatimonadota > Zipacnadia > Zipacnadales > JABUFB01 > JABUFB01. The sequence goes on along the minus strand of JAGPGE010000554.1, from coordinate 3,438 downwards.
GGCTCTCGCCTGCGTCGCGTACCTGGCTTCCTGCGCGCCAAAACCAACCACTTCCGGGCAGACGCCGGAGGAAATGGCGGCTGGCGCGTCGCAGGCCCCGAAGCCCGAAGACGCGGGCGCTGGTGAGACGAAGAGGATCGCCGTGATCCCAAAGGGCACCACCCATGAGTTCTGGAAGTCCATTCACGCGGGGGCGATGAAGGCGGCGGATGAGCTTGGCGTGGAGATCATCTGGAAGGGGCCGCTCAAGGAAGACAACCGCGACGACCAGATCAAGATCGTCGAAGACATGACCAACCTCGGTGTGGACGGCATCGTCCTGGCTCCGCTGGATGACACTGCCTTGCGCCTCCCGGTTGAGGAGGCCACCCGGAAGGGCATCCCGGTGGTCATCATCGACTCGGGCCTGAAGAGCGAGGACTACGTGAGTTTCGTGGCCACCGACAACCACCACGGTGGAGAGCTTGCGGGAGAGCATCTGGCGAAGCTCCTGGACGGCAAGGGCAAGGTTGTCATGCTGCGATACGCCGAGGGGTCGGCCAGCACCAACGAGCGGGAGCAGGGCTTCGTGGACGCCATCAAGAAGTCGCCGGGAATTGAGCTGGTCAGCAGCAACCAGTACGGCGGCGCCACCACGGAATCCGCGCAGAAGGCCAGCGAGAACCTGCTCGCTCCGTACAAGTCCGCCGACGGGAAGCTAGGCATCGACGGGATCTTCTGCCCCAATGAGTCTACTACGTTTGGCATGTTGCGCGCCCTGCAGGACGCCCGTCTTGCCGGGAGCGTGAAGTTCGTGGGCTTCGACAGCTCCGAGAAGCTCGTAGACGCCCTCGCGGCCAAAGAGCTGCATGGACTGGTCTTGCAGGACCCGATGAACATGGGCTACCTTGGCGTGAAGACCATGGTGGCGCACCTCAACGGCGAGACGGTAGAGAAGCGGATCTCCACCGGCGAGAACCTGGCCACGCCCGAGAACATGAACGAGCCTGAAATGCAGGCTCTCCTGAAGCCTGACTACCAGAAATGGCTGAAAGAGTAGAAGGCGGGGTGCAGCCGCGGCTGCGCATGACTGGAATCTCCAAGCGATTCGGGGTCACCCCGGCCCTGGATGGTGTGGACCTCTCCGTGCATGAAGGGGAGGTCCACGCGCTTGTGGGCGAGAACGGGGCGGGCAAGAGCACGCTGATGAAGGTGCTGTCGGGCGCGATCCAGCCAGACGCTGGCAGCATCACCCTGGACGGCAGACCCTTCCACCCACGCGGGCCGCTGGAAGCGCGCCGGGCCGGGGTGGCCATGATCTACCAGGAACTGTCTCTGGCGCCCCACCTGTCAGTGGAAGACAATATCATGCTCGGGGCCGAGCCCACGCAGCTCGGGTTCGTGCGGCGGTCGGTGGTGCGCGCGGAAGTCTCCCGCGCCATGGAGCAATTCGCCCACGCCGGAATCTCGCCTACCGCGAAAGTCGGGTCTCTGTCGCCCGCTGAGCAGCAGCTGGTGGAGATCGCCCGGGCGATTGCGGTGGGTTGCAGGGTTCTCGTGTTGGACGAGCCCACCAGCAGCCTGACTTCCCGCGATGTGGAGCGCCTCTTTGATCTCATCGCGCGCCTGCGGGATACGGGCCATTCCATCGTCTACATCTCCCATTTCATTGAGGAAGTCAAGCGTGTTGCGGATCGGGTCACGGTGCTGCGTGACGGCTCGGTTGCCGGTTCCGGCGACGTGGGCGACCTGTCCATCGCAGACATCGTGAGCCTCGTGGTGGGGCGCGAGATCGCCGATCTGTACCCCCGCTCCCCGCGCGAGCCCGGCGAAACGGTGCTGGAAGCGGATAAACTCGCGGGCGCCCGGCAGCCTGTGGAGGCCAGCTTCAGCCTGCGCCGGGGCGAAGTGCTCGGGATTGCGGGCCTGGTGGGAGCTGGGAGGACCGAGCTTGTGCGCACCATCTTCGGCCTAGACCCGGTGCGCTCTGGGCAGGTGACGGTCGGGCTGTATTCCGGCCCGGCTTCCCCGATGAAGCGCTGGGGGCAGGGTGTGGGGATGCTCAGCGAAGACCGCAAGAGTGAGGGGCTCGCGGTGGGCTTGAGTATCACCGACAATGTGACCGCTTCGCGCCTGGATGGGTTCGGGCCGGCGGGGCTCGTTCTGCCGCGCCTGCAGGATCGGGCCACGCGGCGCTGGGTCGATGCTCTGGGCATCCGCTGCACCAGTCCGAGGCAGCGGGTGAACAGCCTGTCCGGGGGCAACCAGCAGAAGGTGGCCCTGGCGCGTCTCCTGCAACACGATGTGGATGTGCTCCTGCTGGACGAACCCACCCGAGGCATCGACGTGGCCAGTAAGGCCCAGATCTACCAGCTCATTGACCGCCTGGCATGCGGGCAGTCGGCGGACGGGACCTCGTCGGGCCGTCAGCGCGCGGTGCTGATGGTTAGCAGCTACCTGCCCGAACTGCTGGGCGTCTGCGACCGCATTGCCGTGATGTGCCGGGGCGTCTTGGGCCCCGCGAAGCCTGTATCCCAACTGGACGAGAAGCAGATCATGCTCGAAGCAACCGGTCAGGAGTCAACGCTGTGAGCGCACCGAATCGCCCGGCTGACTTTGAGAGCACCAGCCTCATGGGGCGCGTCGCGATCTTCGCCGCGACCTGGGTCAATGTGCTGGGCCCGCTGGTGGGGCTCGCCGTGATCTTCGCCCTCTTTGCGGTCATCGGTCCGCCGGGGTTCTCCAGCGCCGCGAACCTGGAGACAATCGCACGGCAGACCGCGATCGTCGGCGTTGCTGCCCTGGGCATGACGCTCATCATGATCCTGGGCGGAATCGACCTCTCGGTGGGTTCCGTCGTGGCCCTGACCACGGTGGTCATCGCCTGGCTGCTCCAGGATGCGCAGACATCGGCGCTGGTGGCCGCACTAGGCGGAGTCGCCGCCGGGGTGCTGTGTGGCCTGGTGAGCGGGGCGCTGATCACGCGCCTCAACGTGGTGCCGTTCATCGTGACCCTCGGCATGATGCTGGTGGTCCGGGGCATCGCCAAGGCTCTTGCGAATGAGCAGAAGATCGACGCGCCGCTGACGTGGCTCAAGGAACTGCTGGCATCGTTGCCGCCCGAACGCCGGGCGATTCTCCTGCCGCCCGGGGTGTGGCTTGTCATCCTGCTGGCGCTGGTGGTGGCGGGACTGCTGCGGTATACGCGGCTGGGCCGGCACATTTTCGCCATCGGCTCTAACGAACAGACCGCGCGGCTGTGCGGGGTTCCAGTGCAGCGGGTCAAGGTGGTCACGTACACCCTCGGTGGGCTGTTCTTCGGGCTCGCCGGACTGATGCTCTTCTCGCGGCTGACGGTGGGCGACCCGACGGCCGCGGTCGGGCTTGAGCTTGATGTCATCGCCGCAGTGGTCATCGGAGGCGGCAGTCTTGCCGGCGGCGAGGGTTCGGTCCTGGGCT
>JAGPGE010000553.1 GCA_018056145.1 Armatimonadota bacterium | reverse complement strand
GAAGACGGTGCTGGTTGTCGTCCTGTCCGCGGTTCTGGTCGCATCTGCACTAGTCTCTGTAAGCGAGACCCTCAACCGCAAGGAGGCCGCCGCCGCTGCCGAGGGTGCTGGCGCCTGTGTGCTCAGTACCGGGGAAGGCTGCGGTGGAGGCGGTTGCGGTGGCGGCCCCGAGGACCAGGGCGGATGCCCGGCGCGGAGCCTGATCGCCGCAAAGGAAGAGGCAGAGAAGGGCTCCTGCTCGGAGGCGTGCGACAAGGAGACTTGCGAGAGTTGCCCCAATGACGGGGAAGGTTGCTCGGAAGATTGCGATGCCGATGAGTGCGCGGACTGCCCGCATGCAGCGATATCTAAGCCCTGCGACGGCAACTGCGCCGACTGTGAGGAAGGTTGCCACGAGAAAACCTCAGACAAGCCCGCCAGTGATACGAAAGACGCCGCAAAGACCGACAATACGGACGCTGCCAAGCCCGCTGACAAGGCGAAGAACTAGCCTGCCTGCATGATAGCAGGCCTGCCACCTGTCGCCGCAGCACCGTCCGGCGGCATCACCAGCGACGCCCGGAGCCATTCTGGCCCGGGCGTCGTTCTCTTCTGCTCCCCGCTTGGCGCTTCCGGGAAGGCCCGGATCCCGGTTCCGGCGAATTATCCCCCGGACAGTATGCATTCACGCCCACACCAACCTTCCGCGGGTGGTGTTCCTTGGACCGGTTCCTGGCCGACGCCCTGCGCTCCACCAGCCTCTTCAGCGATCTCAGCGACCGGCAGTTGTCCCGACTTGCAGGCGCATCCACCCTTCGCCGCTACCCGAAGGACTCCGAGATCTTCACCGGCGGCCAGGAGGCGCGCGCTTTCTACCTCGTACTGTCCGGCGCCGTGAAGGTCTACCTGCTTTCCTCCGAGGGCCGCGAGCAGATCCTGCACATCCTCGGCCCCGGTGATCTCGTTGCCGAAGCCGCCGTGTTCGGTGGAAGCATCTACCCCGCATCCGCCATGGCCACCGAGGACTCGCGCCTGCTGGGCATCCAGCGGGACCGGCTCCTGGAGCTGATCCGCGAGGACCCCGAGCTTGCCCTGTCCATGATCGGCGGCCTGGTCCAGCGCCTGCGCGAGTTCGTGGTGACCATCGAAGACCTGGCACTGCGCGATGTTGCCGCGCGCCTCGCCCGGTATCTGCTGGAGAACTCCCGCGACGGTGTCTGCGTGCTGCCCGGCACGAAGACGCAACTCGCTGCCCGGCTTGGGACCGTGCTGGAGCCCCTTTCCCGCGCTTTCCGCAAACTTCGCCAGGAGGACCTCATCCAAGACCGCGGCGGGACCGTCCGGATTCTGGATGAAGACGGGTTGCGGGATCTCGTGGAGGGAATCTGACCAGCCAGCGCCGAAATAGCCCCGGGGGTTGACTCAAGTCAAAGTGCCGTTTCGGCCGATCGGGTATGGTGAAGGCACGCTGGACGGCCGATACGATAAGAAGGAGGGCTGCACATGTCGATGTTCTGTTTTCAGTGCGAGCAGACTGCTGGAGGAACCGGCTGCACCAAGATGGGTGTCTGCGGCAAGGATCCGCGGACCGCAGCAATGCAGGACCTTCTGATCCACTCCCTCAAGGGCACTGCCCGGATCATGAAAGCCGCTTGGGACCTGGGCGCCCGCAGCGACGAGATTGACGCGTTCGTGGAAGAAGCGACGTTCTCCACCCTGACCAACGTGAACTTCGATGAAGAGCGCTTCGTGCAGTATGTCAAGGAAGCCGAACAGATCAAGCAGAAGGCTAAGGACCTGCTGACCTCAGCGGGTGGCGCCGCTCCCGACTGCCTCAAGCCCTGCATCCCTGCTGACGCCGGGATCGAAGAGCTGCTCGGAATCGGCGCACAGGTGGGCGTTCTGAGCGATCCGACCCTGGATGAGAACATCCGCGCCCTGCGCGAGCTCATCGTCTACGGCATCAAGGGAATCGCCGCCTACGCCTTCCATGCCCGCGAACTGGGTAAGACCGACGAGTTCGTCGACGGGTTCATCTACGAGGGTCTGGCCGCCACGACCGATGGTTCTCTGGGCGTGAACGATCTCGTGGGTCTGGCGCTCAAGGCCGGAGAAGCCAACATCAAGGCCATGGAGATCCTGGACGCGGGCCACGTTGAACTGCTCGGCACTCCCGAACCGCACCCGGTCTTCCTGGGCACCAAGAAGGGCCCCGCCATTCTCGTCAGCGGTCACGACATGCCCGACCTGCTGGAGCTCCTCAAACAGACCGAGGGCACCGGGGTCAATGTCTACACCCACGGCGAGATGCTCCCAGCCTTCATGTACCCGGAACTCAACAAGTACCCGCACCTCGTGGGCAACTACGGTGGCGCGTGGCAGGACCAGCGGGAGGAGTTCGACGCTTTCCCCGGTCCCATCGTCATGACCACCAACTGCATCCAGAAGCCGAAGGAGAGCTACCAGGACCGGATCTTCACACTCGGCCCCGTTGGCTGGCCCGGTGTCAAGCATCTCGGCAGCAGCCGCGACTTCTCCGAAGTCATCGAGATGGCTAAAGCCATGCCGGGCTTCGAAGACACCGAGGGCAAGACCATCCTCACCGGCTTCCATCACCTGCCGGTCCTCGGCATCGCCGACAAGGTCATCGACGCCGTCAAGTCAGGCGCGGTGAAGCATTTCTTCCTCATCGGCGGCTGCGATGGCGCAAAGCCCGGCCGGAACTACTTCACCGAGTTCGCCCAGAAGGTGCCGGATGACTGCGTCATACTCACCCTGGCATGCGGCAAGTACCGGTTCAACAAGCTGGACTTTGGCGACATCGGCGGCATTCCGCGGCTGCTGGACGTGGGCCAGTGCAACAACGCCTACTCCGCCGTGCAGATCGCCTCTGCTCTCGCGAACGCCTTCGGCGTGGGCGTCAATGACCTGCCGCTGTCGCTGATCGTCAGCTGGTACGAGCAGAAGGCTGTCGCGATCCTGCTCAGCCTGCTGCACCTGGGGATCAAGAACATCCGCCTGGGACCGTCCCTGCCCGCCTTCGTCACCCCGGCGATCCTGGACGTCCTGGTTGAGAACTTCAACATCATGCCGGTCGGCGACCCCGACGAAGACCTCGCCGCCTGCCTTGCCTAATCTGCGCAAAGGCGAACGGCCCCGCGAGATAACCCGCGGGGCCGTTCCTCTCACCCACTGACGCTCTGCGCGCACATCATACGCCTGTCCGCCTTCGGAAGACAAATCTCCCGTCAGGTCACGGGTGTGCTCGCCGGCCAGAGCACGGGCCCCGTGACACACACAGAGCACGGCGGGACCTGACCCGTCAGCCTCTCCCGCAGACACCCAGGAGGACACATCATGCCTGAGATCAGCCTTGTTGACCTGCACCTGACCGATGCCGGCGACCGCATGTGCGCTTACGAGACCGACGACGTGCAGATCATGCGCGTGCGCCTGGCAGCCGGGGAAGCACTGCCTCATCACAACAGCAACTCAAACGTACTCCTCATGCCGCTGACTGGCTCAGTCACACTGGTCACCGGCGGCGAATCTTGGACGGCTGGTGCGGGCAGCGCGATCTCCGTCCCCTTCGACACGCCGATGGACGTCTCCGCGGGTGACTCACCGGTGACTTTCCTGGTAATCAAGACCCCTCACCCGAAGAACATGAAGTAGCGGGCGCCACTGCTTTCGGCGAAACCAAAGCAGTGCTGGTGGCGCATAGACGGGGCACACCATACTTGGCCTGGTGTGCTCCGTCGCGTGTCGTCCCCCTCACCCCGTCACTTCCCCCGTCGCCGCCCATTCCGCGCCCCGGATCGTGCTCTCCACGAACCCCGGGTTCTCCAACGCGATGTAACTCGCGCCCTTGTACTCGCCATCCGGGTCACCCTGCCAGATATGCCCGAGCACCTGGTGGAACACCCGGCCTTGGCCGTACTGCGTCACCACCATCACCGGCTCATCGTTCCCCGTCCCGCCGCGTTCCTCAGCCGAAAACCCCGTCGCCAGCACGTGGTAAGGCACCCCATGCAGGTGCACCAGCCGGTGGTAAAGTTCATCCATGATCCGGAAGTCCGCCATGCCCGCGGTGATGGGATGCTCGCGGTCCACAATCTTCACCGGGAACTCGTGAAACTCCCCATGGCCTGTGCCGTCTCGCCACAGGAGCCCCACCATCTTCTCATACTCTACCCAGCCCCGGAAGGCATTGTCGGCGGCGTGCAGGATCACCAGTCCGGTCCCGTCACGCACCGCCGCCTCGAAGTTCGCCTTCGCGGTGTCGCTCCACTCCGGGCCGTTGTAGTCCGAGAACAGA
>JAGPGE010000552.1 GCA_018056145.1 Armatimonadota bacterium | reverse complement strand
TGGGGTGTGTCCGCCGTCCAGGACACGGGGCCCCACGGTGGCGTGAGTTCCGTGTGCGGCCCCTGTGCGCCGGGAGCGACCGCCTGCGGTCGCCGCGCACATCCCGCACCTAAGGCAATGGCGCATCCCGCACCTGACACCCAACCGGTCTACTTCGGCCCCGGGAGTTCGGCGACGGATGCGTCGATGTCCTCTTGGGGCAGGACGTAGTCGGTCAGCTTGCCGGAGAAGTAGGCATCGTACCCCGCCAGGTCCAGCAGGCCGTGGCCGCTCCAGTTGAAGAGAATGACCCGCTCTTCCCCGGCTTCCTTCGCCTTCTCGGCCTCGACGATGGCCGCGCGGATGGCGTGGGAAGTCTCGGGGGCCGAGATCCAGCCCTCGGTCCGGGCGAACAGAACCGCGGCCTCGTAGCATTCGAGCTGGTGGTACGCCTGGGCCTCAATGACGCCCTCGTTCACCAGCAGGGAGACCAGCGGCGCGGCGCCGTGGTAGCGCAGGCCACCGGCGTGAATCGGCGCGGGCACGAACCCGTGGCCGAGGGTGTACATGCGCAGGAGCGGGGTCATGCCCGCGGTATCCCCGAAGTCATAGGCGTATGGCGCGCGGGTGAGAGTCGGCGATGCGGTGGGCTCGGAAGCGATGATGCGCAGCGGCTTGCCGTCCACCAGCTTGTCATGGGCGAAGGGGAAGCTCAGGCCGGCGAAATTGGAGCCGCCGCCGTGGCAGCCGATCACAACGTCCGGGTACTCGCCCGCGATCTCCATCTGCTTCTTGGCTTCGAGCCCGATGACGGTCTGGTGCAGCATGACGTGATTGAGCACGCTGCCCAATGAGTAGTGGGTGTCTTCGCGGGCCACGGCGTCCTCGATGGCCTCGGAGATGGCGATGCCCAGAGACCCTGGAGAGTCGGGGGTTTCGGCAAGGATCTTGCGGCCGAATTCGGTGCGGTCGCTGGGGCTGGGGTAACAGCTCGCGCCCCAGGTGTTCATCATCAGGCGGCGATAGGGCTTCTGTTCGTAGCTGATGCGCACCATGTAGACGACGCACTCGATGCCGAACATCTGGCAGGCCATGGACAGCGCGCAGCCCCACTGACCGGCGCCGGTCTCAGTGGTGATGCGGGTGATGCCTTCCTGCTTGTTGTAGTAAGCCTGGGCCACGGCGGTATTGGGCTTGTGGCTTCCCGCCGGGCTGACGCCTTCGAGCTTGTAGTAGATGTGCGCCGGGGTGTCCAGGGCCTTCTCCAGCGCGTAAGCCCGGTAGACGGGGGACGGCCGCCAGAGCTTGTAGATCTCGGCGACTTCGTCGGGGATCTCGAACCATTTCTGGGGACTCATCTCCTGCTCGAGCAGGGCCATTGGGAAAAGCGGCGCCATGTCCTCGGGGCCGATCGGCTGACCGGTTCCCGGGTGCAGCGGCGGGTCCAAGGGCCTGGGCAGGTCTGCCTGGATGTTGTACCACTTGTCGGGCATCTCACAGATGGGCAGATCAATCCTGCGTTCGCTCACCGCTACGTCCTCCTGTTCGGTGGTTTGGGTAGGGCTCTCCAGAAGCCTGCTCTCCGGCAGATCCGCTCAAGCTCTCCAACCTGGCGAATTGACAGATTATACATCATCTGAGAGGATTGCTGCGCGCAATTTGGCCACTCACACACCAGCGCGCGCCGCGAGAACCCTGTTCCCTGCCCGTCGCGGGGCCCGTCGCCTGGACGTCGGCGACACCCGCGGCCTGCTGGAAGGTGCTCTGCGGCCCGTGCATCAGCAAGCAAGACCGGGGACAGCGAAACCTGATGAAGCAGTGCCTGTATGACTTGAGCCTCAACGATCTTTCGAGCTGGCTGCGGGAACGCGAGGAGAAGCCTTTCCGCGCGAAGCAGATCCTGGAGTGGGCCTACGGCAAGAACGCGCCGAGTTTCGCGGCGATGACCAACCTGCCTGCCGCGCTGCGGGAGGCGCTCGACGAAGCCTTCAGCATTGGCCCGATTGAGCCGGCGGCGACTTCGACTGGTCGCGACGCCACCAAGCTCCTGCTGCCCATGCCCGGCGGCGGCGAAGTGGAGTGCGTGCGCATCCACATGGGCGGGACCTACACCGCCTGCCTGTCCTCGCAGGTGGGTTGCGCGGTGGGCTGCGCCTTCTGCGCGACCGGGCAGATGCGGTGCGAGCGCAGCCTGGATTCGGCGGAGATCATCCAGCAGTTCGTGACTCTGCGCGGCCTGGGAGAGCCGATCTCCAACGTGGTCTTCATGGGCATGGGGGAACCGTTCCACAACTACTCGAACGTGGTGGCGGCGGTGCGCAGGCTCGTGGATCGGCAGGCGTTCGGCATGTCGCCCTCGCGCATCACTGTATCCACCGCGGGCGTTGCGCCAATGATCCGCAGGTATGCGCAGGAGGATCTCGCGACCGAGCTTGCCGTATCGCTCAACGCGCCGGACGATGCCCTGCGGCGCCGGCTCATGCCGGGAGTCGCGCGGTGGCCCATCGCCGACATATTGAGCGCCTGCGCGGAGTTCAGCAAGGCTCACGGGGGGCAGCCGGTGACCTTCGCGTACGTGCTGATCGACGGCGTGAACGATGACCTGGATCACGCGAAGGCGCTCGGGGAGCTGCTGGCCGGGCAACCGCACCATCTGAACGTGATCCCGCTCAATCCGGTTGCGCACACGACCATGAAGGCGCCGGAGCGTGACCGCACGTGGGCTTTCGTGCACCATTGTCACCGGTACAGGCTCAACGTGAGCCTGCGCCGGAGCAAGGGCGCCGAGAGCGATGCCGCCTGCGGCCAACTGCGCACCAATACCCGCCTGGAGACACCCGAAGGCGCGCCGTCAATCACCGAGGAGGAAGCGCTGCATGATCACCAGCCTGGACGGAATCCTCGACGCGATTCGCGAGCACCCAAGGCAGACGGTAGCCGTGGCGGTGGCGGCGCAGGCCAGCGTGGTCGAAGCGGTCAAGACCGCTCGCGACCGAGACATCGCGGGGGCGGTGCTGGTCGGAGACCGCGCCGAGATTGAGCGGCTCTGCGAACAGGCAGGGCTGAGCGGCGACGGCGTGGAAATCGTCGACGAGCCGGACGACCTGAAGGCCGCGCGGACGGCCTGTCTCACGGTGCGCGAGGGCCGGGCGGATATCCTGATGAAAGGACATATCCACACGGACGACTTCCTGCGGGCGCTGCTGTCCCGGGAAACCGGGCTGCGCACGGACACCATCATGTCCCACGTGTTCATCCTGGAGACCACCCGCCGGGGGAAGCTGACGCTGGTGACGGACGCGGCCATGAACATCGCGCCGGACCTGGAGGGCAAGGCGGAGATCATCCTGAACGCAGTGTACCTCGCCAACTGTCTGGGCATCGATGACCCGAAGGTGGGGGTGCTCGCGGCAACGGAGCAGGTCAATCCGAAGATGCAGGCCACACTCGATGCCGCCGCGCTGCATGCCATGGAGCACCGGAACCAGTTCCCGACCTGCCGGGTCGACGGCCCCCTTGCGCTGGACAATGCGGTGAGTGTTGATGCGGCGAGGGAGAAGAAGATACCCGGTGACGTGGCGGGCGACTGCGACATCCTGGTCTGCCCGAACATCGAAGCCGGGAACATTCTGGCGAAGTCCTTTGTATTCCTAGGTGGTGGGCGCTTGGCGGGGGTGCTTGTGGGTGCGTCGGCCCCGGTGGTGCTGACTTCCAGGGCGGACTCGGCCGAGGCGAAGATGTACTCCATCGCCGCGGCCGTTCTCATGGCCGGGCTGCAGAGAACCGGCCGGCTGAAGATCGGGCGGGTTCATTTCTGAGCAACAGGAGCAGATCAATGCGCAGAGGGTTTACACTGATTGAGCTGTTGGTGGTGATCGCGATCATCGCGATCCTGGCGGCGATCCTGTTTCCGGTATTCGCCCGGGCGCGGGAGTCAGCGCGCCGGACGTCCTGTGTCTCCAACCTGCGGCAGCTCGGCCTCGCGGCCCACATGTACGCCCAGGACTTCGACGAGATGATGCCCTGCGACTACCACGCCTGCAATAGCAGCACCACCCATTCGCGACTGGTGGCGCAGGTACTGCCGTACATCAAGAACCGGCAGGTCATGTACTGCCCCTCGGCCAGCAAGATCGGAACCTGGATGCCGGACTTCGTGGCGACGGACGCGAACATCGCGGCGGGGAACATCAGCTACTACTGCTTCAGCTATGACCAGGCGCCGGGGACCGTTGCGCCCGCAAAGCCCAACTGGAGCACCTGGGTCTGCTGGGGCTTTCTGAGCTCAAACTACGGCAATTTCCCGCGGGTGATGACCGAGT
>JAGPGE010000551.1 GCA_018056145.1 Armatimonadota bacterium | reverse complement strand
CGCCAGCATTGCCAGTGCGGCAGCCAGCGCCCTGACAGACGGAACAATGAGCCGGATAGCCCTGCGTTTGCTCATGTCATGACCTCCTTGTCTTCACACGCGGGGCGCACCCCGAGCGATGCGCTGTCTCGCTAGCCCCCAAACAGCTTCCGGATCTCGTCGAACTCTCCCTCGGCGAGCAGGGCCCCGTAGGGCGCCCAGAACCCGAAGTCGCGCCAGGCCGCCCAGACGTCACCAGTCTTCCCCGCAAGCTCAAGCTGGTGGTTCAGGAACGCCTGCTCGGCACGCAGGAAGGCCCTGCGCTGGGTCTCGTCCCAGGTGGGCATGTTGAGCGCCAGCGTGCCCAAGCGGTGGACCATCACGTCGCACAGCCGCCGGCCCAGTTCCGCCGAGCTGTCGCGCTTGGCGTCCCCGCCGCCGATCCCCTGGTAGGGCGGATGGCCTTCGAGCTGGTCCAGGTCCACCAGTTCGGGCTTCAGGGCCATCATCAGGGATGTCTCGAAGTGCCCGCCGTGGTCGCCGGTGTACCCCGCGTCCAGGGCGAGGATATATTCAGGCGTGCCCAGGATCGGCACGTCCAGTCGCTGCATCTGGCGGATTGCGGTCTCGCGGACGATCATTTGCTGCGAGGCCCCATAGTGCCCGGTGAGGACGATGATCGCGCGGAAACCGTTGCGCACCAGTTCGGCGCACAGACTGGACAGCCACGGTTCCAGCAGGTGCGAGGTCATGGTGGGTTCGGGTTCCATGACGATGGTGTGCGGCTGATCGACCCCGCCGACTCCGCCGAACAGCGGCGGCAAGACCACCCCGGCGAAGCGCTGAGCCGCCTCAACGCAGAGCGCGTAAGCTTTCACGGCATCCAGACCCAGGGCGTTCTGGCGTCCGTGCCACTCGAGAGTCCCGATGGGAACTAGCGCCGTCGGGCAGCGCTCAAGCGCAGCCTCAAGCTCGAAGGGGAGCATGAGTTCGTACTGGACCTTCGCAGGCATGGCACACCTCCGGGCGACGCTCAAACGGGGACGGCCGCAAGTGTGTTCGCCCGCGGAACAGCAAGTCCTTCAGGCAGATTAGGGCGGTGTACGGCGGGAAAACCTCCGCTTCCGCGATTTCGGCCGAGGCTCGCTCAGCGGGAATTGGCGCGGCGTCTCGTGGTCTGCAGGCCGCGCCCCGGCGGAGTGGCTGGCCGACTCCCTGGAGCCTGAAGAGGCGGCATTCGCCGCCGGCGCCGGGCTGAAGGTGCAGGTGATCCCCGGGCGGTGAGAGAGCGGGCTAAGGGAGTCGCGGCAGCGTCGGTCATGCCGAAGGATGCCCGAAAGTGGGCGGCGTGCTGGGAGACGGTGCGGCAGGGGTTGTGAGACGGGGGGAGAACGTCAGCGGCCGGCGGCGTACAAACCGCCGCCCTACAGGAGGCAACGGCGGCGGGCGGGACGCCCGCCCCACGCGACGAGGCCCTGCCCGGCGGGGGAGCTTCGCGCAGGCCAACCGTCCCGGTCGGCTTGCTGTTCAAGCCTTCCCCTGGTCCTCATCCACATCCGACACGAAACCATGCTTCATGGCGTCCGCGGACCACTCCGGGTGCTCTTCGTTCGGCCCGCGCCGATCCCAGCGCCACGGGACCTGGTCGCCGGTCGCGATGAACCAGTCCGCCATCGCCGCGATCATCTCCGCCTTCACGCCCTCCAAACCCGGTTCGTCGATGAGATTGGTCACCTCATCCGGATCATTCCGCAAGTCGTACAGTTCATCAGTATCGTACATGCGGCGCACGTACTTCCAGTCATGGCTGCGGATCATGACCGCCTTGCCGTGGACCCTGGGCTCGGTGAACTGCAGGTCAGGCCGGCCCCAGTAGATGTTCTCCTTTGGCCGCGCGGTCTCATGGGTGTGGATCTCGGTGGCCAGTGCTCCGCCCTCCGAGAAAACGTACTCCCGATGCTCCCTGGCCTCGCCACGCAGCACGGGCAGCAATGACCGCCCGAAATGGGTGTGTCCGAGCTCAACCCCGCAGGCTTCCGCAAGGGTGGGCAGCAGGTCGATCATCTCGATGAGCGCGTCTGTCGGGCCGGGCAGCGGCTCGCACCCCGGCACGCGCATGGCGAAGGGCACGTTGGTCAGGCAGTCCTCGAAGGTGTTCTGCATTTTCTCGGTGGAGGCGTAGTCGCCGGCGAAATCGCCGTGGTCCGAGGATGCCACCAGAATCGTGTTATCCCACTGGCCGGTCTCCTTGAGGGCGTCCATGATCCAACCAAGGTTGCGATCGGTCTTCGTGATCATCCCGTAGAAAACTGCCACGATTTCCCGCAGTTCGTCGTCGGTGACCTCGTTCATCCTCATGCGTTCGTGGACGCGCTTGATGATGGCGGGCTTGCCCTTGAAGTCCGCGGGCGGTCGGATCGGGAAGGGCACTTGCGCCCGGTCATACATGGAGTAGTAGGGCTCGTGCACCGCGTACGGCGGGTGGGGGAAGGTCTGGTTCACCAGCAGGAAGTAGGGCTCCGAGGGCGGCCTGGCGATGAACTCCGCCGCCTGCCGGGCAACGTAGTCGTCCGAAAGCGACGGCCCATAGTTCTCGGGCACTTCGCCCCACAGGAATGTGTGGTAGAGCCGGTCGCCCAGCTTCCAGGGCTCCACCTTTGCGGCGGGCTGGCCACCGGTCCCGGTTACACGCTGGTGGCATGAATCGGGGATCACCGACTCCGCGATCATATCGTTCTTGCCGCCCCACCAGACATAGTAGCCCGCTTCCTTGAAGTACCGCAGCATATTGGGCTCGTGGCGGCGCAGCATGTGGTGCATGGTGCGGTGGCCGTTCACGTGACAGTACCAGGCCGAAGCCATGCACGCGCGGCTGGGAGTGCTCACCGGGTTTTGCACGAAACAGCGCCGGAAGCCCGCGCCTTCAGCCGCCAGGGCATCGATATGCGGGGTCTGAATCACCGGATTGCCCCAGTAGCCGGCGTCTTTGGCGCGCCACTGGTCGGTGAGGAAGAGGATCACATTGGGGCGGTCTGCGGACATGATGTGGCCTCCGTGGAGGACTCTGGGGCTGGTGGCGCCGCTGTGGGCATTTCCCGATGGTAAGCATGAACGCAGATCACGGGTCTCATCGCGGCAAAGCGATCGCCCGCGGTCGCCATGACGGGCCCCGTGACAGTCTTCGCGCTCCGTGAGGCCCCGTGCGCTGGGCGACGCGCACACCCCACGACTGGTAGACAGGGCAGGCCACCAGCTCTCGGGGAAAGCACCCCGCACCGCTTCGGTTTTGCCTGCATCGGCGCCCCCCGTGGTTTTGCTGCTTAGTCTACCCGGCCAATTTCTGCACCCGGTCGCTGAGTATCTCGCTGAGTGGGTCGCCGTCCTTACCGGAGAGGCCCACGTGCAGGTGCTGGCGGAAGCCCTCGGCGTACTGGACGGGCTTGGGCGCGCGCTTGCCCATGATCTCGCAGGCCTCGCGCATGGAAATCAGGTAGGCATCCTTGCCCTGGCTCACGTCCAGCCAGTCCTTTTGCGATGCATGGCGGCGCAGCATCTCTTCCTTGACCTCGATCTTGTCGGTCACGTCCACGATCATCGAGGGCGGAATGTCCTCGCGCAGTGGCCCCACGCAGCCGTAGGGCATGCAGTGGTACAGGAAGACGTCCTGGAAAGTAGGCTCCACCCAGGGGTGACTGATCCAGTTGCGCATGCCACGGCAGAAGCAGGCCGAGACCGTGAGGCGCGAGCTGTTGGTGTGATCCTCCATGTAGTCTACGGGTGATTGGGTGAGCACGATGTCCGGCTTGATCTGCCGGACGACCGCAGTCACCTGCCGCAGCAGCTCGGGTTCGTAGAAGATCTCGATGTCGTTGACCAGTCCCTCGTGGTAGGTGGCGCCGATAACCGCAGCCGCCGAATGTCCTTCGCCGGCGCGAATGCGAATGATCTCCTCGTGGGTGTGAACAGCGGTGCCGCAATTACCGTTGCCGATGGTGAAAATGTGGCACTCGAAACCGGCGTCTGCCAGCAGTGCCAGCGTGCCGGCCATCATGAACTCGACGTCATCCGGGTGAGCGGCGGTGGCAAGGGCAACTTTGGGATCGGGCATGTTCATCGCTCCTGAACTGAAGTCTTGCGGGACGCTGCATGCATCACGGGAAGCCATCCCGCGTCTGGCAACACCCAGACCCGCGGATGTTCCCCGCACTGGAAGAGGATTCCTTCTGCGGGCTATGAACTTGATAGACGAGCAGAAAACCTCCGCATTGGCGGAAGGGACGATGTCTGGAGCCATGCCGACCATCCTGGATGAACGATGGGTTGAGC
>JAGPGE010000550.1 GCA_018056145.1 Armatimonadota bacterium | reverse complement strand
ATGGCGAGTGCCGAGGACGACGGGAGGCGGGCGGCGTGACAAACCGCTTGACGCGCGCCTCCGCGAAATGCCCATGCGGGGCTGAAGTCAAACCCCGCGAAGGCCTGCGCTACGTGGTCGGAGATAAAGAGTATGTCTGGTGCAACCGCTGCAAGGCGCGGACGGCGCATCGGCGCAGAATGTGCTTGACGCGCGCCGCCCATCTTCCAGACGACCCGTTCACGCTCGCAATCGCAAGCGCCCTGACCGCCGGCGTCGTCGCGACGCTGCAGAAGCCCACCGATGACAAAGAGAAGGAGAAGACATGGCATCAGAACACTCGCTGAAAACATACGCAACCCCCGGCGCCCGCAAGCCGCAGACGCTCATCAAGATCGCGGCCACCGGGGATGACAGCAAGCTCGCCACGCCTGAGATCCGCGTGAAGCGCCCGAAAAAAAACGTCGCCGGTAGCAGCACCGACCAGGACTACGCCGTGGATATGGGCCTGCAGGAAGACCTGCTTCGGGCCTGCGCCGAACTTGGCTACCCCCTCGAACCTGGAGGGATGCGCGGACTCCAGCGCACCGTGCGCGTTCCCGTGTACCTCGTCGGCCCTCGCCTGGAGGACACATTCCAGTCGAAGCGTGCCTGGCACAATGGTACCGGGTTCCAGTGTACGTGCGATGCGTGGCGCCTGAAGACGAAAGCGGAAGCGCAAGCCGACAAGCTCCCCTGGGTGGATGGTGAAGAAGACCTGTACCTGGAGGAGGAAGCCTACCATATCGGCGAGGCCACGCGGTATGGGTGGGAGCCTGCTGGTGCGGATGCTGGTGTGCGCTTCGTCAGGACCGGGACGAGTGAGCGCTGGACCTGCAACCCGTACACCTGCCCGCAGGCCCAGTTGAAGAAGGGCAAGCAGCGCCCCGAGTGCGGCCTGTCCGCGAAGATTATCCTGAAGGCGAGGGGTTGGGGAAGCGGCCAGTTGATCGCGGTCGAAACTATCGCATGGGAGACGAACAGGGCATTTCCCGCATCCTGGGATAAGTTTGTTGCGGACACCAACGAACTCCACGTCGCCTGCCCTTGTGACCTGCTCCTCAGCTTCACCCGAGTCAAAGCCTACCGCGGCGGCAAGTCGGCGCGTCCATACTGGACCATCGGCCTGCCCTATGGGATGGACGAAGAAGCGGTGCGCCAGGCCGGGATCGCGAGGGCGCAGAAGGCACTCGCCGACAAGAAGGCGATGTACAGCATCGCTCGCGAGTACAACGCCATGCTTCTCGAACTCAACTCGCCGACGCAGGAACAGCGCATGGGACGTGAGTTCCAGCTTGGCGATGGCGATGGTGGCGGCGACGAACTTGCGGCACTCCCGGAACTGTCTGAGCACCCGGTAGCGGTCGCGACTGAGCGCCTCGTGGAGGAGTACGGATACGACCGGGCTGTCGCGGAGACGGTTGCCGCGAACAGCGCAGACGACATCGAGGGCCTGTTCGAGCGGATCGGCGAACCGCAGCAACCGCTGCCGCCGAAGAAAGACGAACAGGATGAGCCTGACGCAGAGCCTGACGCAGTGGACGAAGGCGCGGCAGACGACGTGATCGAAGGCGAAGTGGTCGAAGCGGACGCCGCTGACTGCGACCACGCCGAAGACACAGCAGACACGACGCCGGCCGACGAGCAGGCCCCCGATGCCACTGCCAATGACGCGGAAGGCGCAGCCGAAGCCGCCCCCGTCACTTACCCAAACGACCGTTACCTGTTCGACCCCGACGTGATCCCCACGCCGCAGCAGTTCTCAGGGCGCTCCAAGAAGTTCGCGGACGATGACACACGGGCTGAATGGTTTTCTGGCGTCAACAACAAGCTCGGCGTGGACAGCAAGGCTCCGCCCTGGAACCTGACGCACGAAGACCCGCGTGAAGCGATGCGCCTCCTGCGCAACGTGGCGAACCACTGGTGGAAGCACCGGGAGGAGCAGGGCTAATGCGAGTGAGCGAACTCCAGGAGCGCAACCGCGAGATGGCCCGCCAGTACAAAGCGGGCTCCACGATGGCTGAGTGCGGCGCCCCATACGGGTTGAGCCGCCAGCGTGTCCAGCAGATATTCATTGAAATGGGCGTTGCCAGAAGGAGCGGCAAATCCCGCCCTGTCTTCAATCCCGACCGCGACCAATTCCTTGCAATGATGAAGAACGGATTGAAGCCGGCGCAGATCGCCAGCGAACTCGGATGCTCCACGAACACCGTGTACGAGATCCGAAAGCGCCTCGGCATTGAAGCCGCGTTTGCAAACGTTCGGCGCGGCAAGAGCAGCGACCCGAACGACCCGAAGAACGTGACCATCCGGCATCTTCTCGGGAAGGGCATGACCACAAAGCAGGTCGCAGAGAAGATGGGTATGTCCCGAAACGCAGTACAGGTGCGAATGCTGAAGGCTGGCATCCACTCATCCTACCGCGGCGGCCGCAAGCGCAGCGCGAGAACGGAGTGCGCTGGATAGATGCCAACCCCAGTATTCCGGCACTCAGAGTTTGAGGCGTTCGCCGCTTGCCCATTCAACTACGGCGCCGGTCTGCTCAATCGCGTTGGCGCAGACGGCCTCGCTGACTACCTTTGCCCTGCAGGACGCGAGTGGCTCCTGGACTGGTGGACGCAGCCCGGGGCTCCTGACTGCAAGGCGCTGGAAATCCCTGAGTACAGGACGCAGATTGGCGTCCAGTTCCACAGGTTCGTCCACGCTTACGCGATGTACTGCAAGGAGCACGGCATCGAGAATGCCTGGGACAAGGCGGACTTGATGGCCCGTGGGTTTGCCGTGGTTGACGGCGCGTACAGTAACTCGCTGCGCTCGATGATGACGAACTGGGCTCAGGAGTGGGACTACACGCCGAGCGAAGTGGACGATGCTGTCTCGCTGACGGCTGGCGCGTTTGAGGCCGGCCTGCAGGTGCAGTACGACGTTGACGGCTGGAAGTTCGTGTACTCATTTCACCCGGACAGCGCCGTCTTCCACGCGAAAGAGCAGCGAGTGGTAGTGGAGGACTGGAAATCGGGGACGATGGGCCATGACTACGACCCGAAGATCCCGGACGTGCAGTTGTCGCGGTACGCAATCGCGATCCGCAGGATGCTCGGGCCTTCCGTGGAGACCGCGACGCTCAAGAAGTGGTACGTGAACCCGGACAACCCCTGTCACGCGGAGAGCCCGCTGCGCTGGCAGTTGGACCTGGAGAGCGGCTACCTCACAGACGAGATTATCAAGGGGCCTGCTCTTGCAATCCATTCCTGCCCAGAGTTCTCGCCAAGTCCGGGGTGCTGGCTGTGCGGGTTCTGCGACTGGGCGCACCTGTGCCCGGTGATCGATAAGGCCGAGGCGCTCATCGCCCCGAAGGTGGAGACCGTGGAGCAGGCGTTGGAGCGCGAGGCGCAGGTGGAGAAAGTCCGCGCGGTATGTACGAGGGCGATTGCCCAGTGCAAGCAGGTGAAGCAGGCGTGGGTGGATGCCAACGGGCCTATCGACCTCGGGAACGGCGAGGAGTTCGGGTGCAGGCTGAAGCTGTCGGTTGCCGTGAAAGACCCGCTTGGCGTGATCGAGCAGGCGCAGAAGATGGGCAAGGAGATCGCGAGCAAGGTAAAGATCGAGGACCCAGGGACGCTGCTGGTGGCGGATGACCCCTTCAGCGACGAGGGGGCGATAGACGGGCTGCGAGTGAGCTTGCGCAAATCGTGGGGCGTACATGCGAAGGGCCAGGGCGACGACGTTCTGCCTGTCGAGTGCGCACCCGCAAACAAGGAGGAAAGCAATGAGTAGTGACGCGCTGCCGTGGGAAGACGAGTGGGGGTTCGCGGAGTGGCTGGAGTGGTTGCCCGACAAAGATCACATTGTCAAAGCGACCATTCCTGGAAGTACTGCTGCCTCGCCGGTATCGCCTGGTACATGCAGCAGGGGCACGGCCCAACACGCAACGATGCCGCGATTGCTAACGCACGCCGATACTGCGAGCAAACCGGCACGCCCCTGCCCTTCCGCCCGCGCCAGGACATCTCGACGGTGGAGGGCTGCATCCGCGCGATAGAAGGTGCGAAGGGGTCAGTCTCTTTCGGCAACACTGATAACCGCGGAACGATTTTTGCCCACCCGCGGAACGGCAGGCACTGGAAGTTCTTCGGGACTTGGGGCGTATCCTGGACGCTCGCTGACCTGCAAGCCGCCGCCCGCTACGTGCTGGGCATCGAGGAGTAACGCACCGGGGGCCTGTCACCCGCCAGAGTTCAGGCCCCCGTCCTACACCACACCTCACGAGGAGGCATAGACATGATAGC
>JAGPGE010000549.1 GCA_018056145.1 Armatimonadota bacterium | reverse complement strand
AGCCCGCACCTGCCGGCCTTGCAGCGGCTCGCCACTGTGTATCACTCGGGCGCCGGGGGCCGCAACTGCCTGGTGGCCAACCTGCCCAGACCGGCTGCATGACTTCGCGCCTGATCACCGCAGGTCACGGGAGACGGTATGCGTCCACCGTGGCCCTGCGGCCCCGGGCGATGAGCATCCGCGCATCAGCCTCCCACAGCAGGTCCACGTAGTCACCCGGCGCGAAGTCTCGCATCGCACCGGATCCGTCGAGCGCCCCGAGCCTGCCGGGAAGCGCCAGTATGTACCGTGCGCCTTCTGCATTTTCACGACCGGTTGTCAACGTGATCGCCGCCACGGGCTCCCCCACCAATACGCCTCGCAGAAGCGCCCCGTCCTCCCGGTAGACGATCACGTACCCGTCTTCCTTAGCCAGAGCCACCTCCGGGCGGCCGTCGCCATCGATGTCCCCCACCGCGCAATCACTCACCGGCTGCACCCCGTGGAGCCAATCGTACTTGAGGGTCTTCAGGTCCAGGATTCCCGCCCCGTTTTCGGTGCAGATCACGGCCTTCGCCCGCTCGGAAGTGGGCGGCTCGAGAGTTTCCAGCAGGATGCCCCTGCCTCGCGGCAACCGCAGAGGCGTCACCGTCTCCATGTCGGCGCTGAGCAGGCTGAGGCAGCCCCAGACCTCGCTGGACAGGATCTCCTCCAGACCGTCACCATTGAAGTCGCCACCGCGTGACAGTGTCAGTGTCTGGTACGCGGCGGGCAGGCGGCGGTATTTGAGCAGCTCACCTGACGGGCTCACGAAACTGGCGAGATTGTAGTTGCCCGTGACGATCACCGGCCGCCCCTCACGGTCGTGAATCAGGCCGATGGAGTACGCCGTGGGCAGGTCCGTGTTCATCTTCGCGCTGCTGAGGAAGTCAGTCTTCCACACCTCGGCGCCGGCGGAATCCAGGCAGTACAACCGGGCTTCCCGGGTGGTCACAAGGACGCGCGGGCCGTCGTGCGTCAGGTCGGGGTAGCACTCCACCGCGGTGATGTACCCGCCCATGGTGCGCCGCCAGAGCTCGTCTCCCGCGATCGTGAGCGCCACGAGTTCCCCCCGGTCGGACCACGCCAGGATGTCCGCGGAGCCGTCGCCAGTCACGTCGCGGGCAATCATTCCGACAACGCGTGTCCCCACATCACCATCAGGACGCACCGAGAGTTCGTTCATTGCCAAGGGCGCCCAGGTGGCTGCGGGGAAGGTCAGGCGCAGGTACCGGGCCCGCTCACCCACGTCAGCGCAGGACCAGCGGAGTGTGGGGAATACCGAGCCCTTGTGCAGCCCCTCGAAGGTGCAGTCGCTGGTGAAGGTGAGTTCTCGCGCCCGGATGTCCCGCCCGAAACCGGTTTCACTGAACTCGGCCACGACTGTCTTCGGAGCGGGGTAAGCGGACAGGTCGGGGATCGTGTTGAACCGCCCCAGGGGGCCGGTCTGGAAGTCAATGCGGCGGATCCGCACAGGCTCGCGCAGGTCGATGTCGAGAGTTACGTCGGTTTGAGCGGGCCACTTGCACGTCGCCCAGCGGGTGACCACGCCGTCCAGAAGGCTGGCCAGATTGCCTTCGGGGGCCGGCGCGCACGTAAGCACCGGTGCGTCGGCGGCAGCGGGGACAGTGGTGAACCCGTCGTAACTCCACGCTGGCTTAGCCTGCCCTGAAGTCTGTCCGCCGGACTGGGCAAATTGCGCGGGTTGGGCGCTCTGCCACAGGTCAAGCAGCGCTTCGCGCACAGCGTCCGGGCTGGCGCCCTCGTCCCCATTCAGCCTTTGTCCGCCCACGCTGACACCCGTACCGCCCGCCTGCGCCCAGTCAGTCAGCCCGACGTACAGGACCCGTGCATCGCTCCGGATCCCCCCGGCCTCAATGCTCTGGCCCTCGAGGGCCGCCGCAACCAGCGCCAATTCCTCCTCGCCGCGCACAGTCCCGCGCATGATGGCGGCCTGATCGCCCACGGGCCGAATCTCAAGGTCCGCCGGGTGCTCCGGATCGGCCGCGAAGACCAGGTTGCGGAAAGCCGCCACGCCGCCCGGACCGCCGTCGAGAACCGCGCCCTCACGCAGGATGGTGGGGATCGCCGCGCCTTCGAGCTCATCGCCCCCGGACAGCGAGAGCCGGGCGCCGTCGGCATTGCGCACCTGCATGAAAGCGGTGCCTTCACGCGCCGTCATCCCGTCTGCGTTCAGACGCGCGCGCTGCGGAGTGCGGAAGCTGCAGATCAGTGAAGAAGCGGTATCGGCGGTCTGCCGGAGCAGGTCGATCATCACGAAATAACGCCCTCGACGCCAGACCACGTTCCGTGTCCAGTCGCAGGCGACGAAGTCCGACAGGCGACTAGCGAACAGGCCCACCTTCGCGCCGTTGTGTACTGCCTGGAGGTCGCACCCGGCGGGTTCCGGTGCTTCGTTGAACCCGTCCGAGCACATGACCCCGGTCCGGGGCAGCTTCCCGGACTTTTCCGAGTTCGCATGAAGCCATACATGGCCCAGGTCGGTGAAGCGGATCAGGCAGTTCGCGTCCAGCGGCGGCAGGTTGTCGGCGGACGATCCCTGCCAGCCCTGGAAAACGAGGTACTGGCCGTTCGGGTCGAAGCTGTCGCGCAGGCAGAGCTTCTCGAAAGTGCGCTCCAGCGGCGCGGGGATGTACTTGCCGCCGGTTGCAAGGGCCGTCGCCCGGTCCGGTGAAAGGCGCGCATACCGGTATGGCCCTAGCGGAACCGCGCGGATGCCCAGCAGCTCGCCCGGCTGCCGTCCAGTGGCCTGAGCACCCACAAACCGCCGCATGCCCACGAAGTTCCGTCCCAGCGCCCAGGTTTGCAGGTACGCGTCCGGGGTGTTTTCGCATAGCCAGTCGAAACCAGCGTCCGGGTGAAAGAACGCGGCGACCTGCATGATCCAGCCCCGCGGGACTGACTTGTACACGTCACCCGGCCGGCACTCTTCGTATGTGCCCGCGCCGCCGTAGTAACCCAGATTGTCCGTCATGCTGTAGGAACGCAGGGCGGCCAGCGGCAACTGCCGTTCAACGTACTCCGCGAACCCGAACTGGAGCGCCCAGTCAAGGATCGGTTCCGGGCTGTGGTGGCTCGGTAGGCCCTCAATGTCATCGTGGAAGGTGGCGCAGGCGTTGGTCCAGTACTCCACACATTGCCCCCACCACTTGTCCAGCATCTCCTGCGCTTCGGGACTGGGCGCTCCTCGACGACGCAGGAGACTGAGCGCGGCGGTGAAGCAACTGGTGCCCATGGTCTGGTGCCGGGAGCCAATGCTCCTGCCGCCGCGCGCACGCCAGTAGTCGTTTTCGGACCGAATGAGCGTATCGAGGAGCGCCTGGTCGAAGAACCGAATATCCTCAGCCGAGACCCCGGGCGCATCCTGGATCAGCCCGTACTCCCGGACCCAGCGCTCGATGCCGTAGTCGCCGTGCGGGTACCAGCCCGAGCCCGGTGTCGCCGCGTTCCTGAGTGCCTCCACGGCCTTCGGGATGCAGGCCGTGTCGCCGGTCATCGCGTAGCGCATTCCCCACTGGGGCGCGACTCTCGAAGCCTTCAGGCACTCATCGGACAGGTGCGCCTCAACCGTCGGTGCGATGGAAAGCCCGGCGCGGTCGATCAACTCCAGGAGCCGTTTCGCGGCGGCGAGTGCGCCAGAATCATCGCTGGCTTCGAGACACACCGCCGCCGTGCCCTCCCCCAATGGTTCGGCGATGGTGCGGATGGTGAACCCGCCTGCACCGGGATACCATGCGTCTCCGAAGGCCAAGTAGTCCGAGTACAGCGGCAGCATGGCCCGGTTCGTGTGGATTCCGCCCACGACGAGCACTGTCCGCTCGGAGGTCTCCGGCTTCCAGCGCAGGTCCCCCTCGGCCATTGCGTCACGCGGCTCGGTGACCACCACATCGCACCCGGCCTGCGACAGGCCATCCGAGAGCGCCTGCCGGGCCTGCTCATCCGGGCAGATGAGACGGACGCGAGAGAGCGGGAGCGGGCGGCCCCAGTCCCGATCCAGAACCTCGGGTTTAGCAGCACAGACGGAGACTAGCGCGAGCAGTGCCGGCAGCAGTTTTCCCATGATGGACGGCCTCCCGGGGCAGCTCCATGAAGACGAATCACGCCGCAGCCCGTGGGGCACCGTCGGCTGGGCGTCGCCGACACCCCACGGCTGATGTGAAATGCCCGGCTGACAACTCAGGCGAGGGACCCCTACAGCTTGGCGGCCTCGCGCTCCATGATCTCCCACACCTTGCGGTGGTAGAAGCGGTAATTCTCCAGCGGCGTCCCGTTG
>JAGPGE010000022.1 GCA_018056145.1 Armatimonadota bacterium | reverse complement strand
ATAGAATCTTTAAAAAACTCCTGCGCTATGGAAGAGAACCCAGGCAGGGGAACGTGAACCGGCGGCGAATGAACTAGTATCACAACTCTGATAGGAGGTCGAATCTCATGCGACGAACCGGTTTCACCCTGATCGAGCTGCTTGTCGTGATCGCGATCATCGCCATTCTGGCGGCGATCCTGTTTCCGGTCTTCGCCAGGGCCCGGGAAAAAGCGCGGCAGTCCAGCTGTCTGTCAAACGTCAAGCAGATCACTCTCGCTGGCCTGATGTACATCCAGGACTACGACGAGAGGTTCCCGTACTATGCAAGGGGGAGCTACACCGTTGATCCGTGGATCTTCTGGCCCCATCAGTGGGAGCCTTACACCAAGAACTGGCAGGTCTACGGCTGCCCAAGCAGTCCGTACGTCGGCCAGGCCATGACCTACCACGGCGTGACCTATCCCCAGCGCCCCTGCTACGGCGTGACCACCGCCCTGTGGGGCACTTCAGGCGGTCTCGCCCTTGCACAGATCAAGAAACCGGCTGAGAAATACATGATGTTCGATGCCAACCATCCGGCTCTCGGCGATGCTCGCACTATCCTCACCGCCAGCGAGTGCGCCCAGTGGACCTGCGGTAAGAACGTCAACTCAACGCAGAAGTGGCTGGTGCCTCACAACGAGGGCGTGAATATCGGCTATGTGGACGGACACGCCAAGTGGGAATCCGCGAACGGGGTCTACAACAACGTGTCGTGGAAGCTCAGCCCCACCGTGGACTAAGGCATTGCAGCACTCGGCTGGGCAGTTCGGGGTCCGGGACGCGTCTCGGGCCCCGTTTCTTTACCCGCGAGGTTTC
The DNA here is from genome assembly GCA_018056145.1 of Armatimonadota bacterium. Classification (GTDB taxonomy): domain Bacteria; phylum Armatimonadota; class Zipacnadia; order Zipacnadales; family JABUFB01; genus JABUFB01. Next base: position 18,286 of record JAGPGE010000022.1, on the reverse strand, counting down.
GGCATGAGCGCGCGCCGGAAGGGGTCGAAAGCGGACGGGGTGCTTGTGGCCCCGAGTGTGAGATACGGCAAGTACTCGGTCACCAGCCCGTCGTAGTAGTTGAAGACCACCCAGCCGTCGGTGTCCATGTTCCGGGCGATGGTGATCTGGTCCAGGAGCCGCTGCGGGCCGGGGAAATCCATGCCGTCCGCATTGACCCCGATCCCTGGGCACAGCGGGACCTGCTTCGCCACCCACTTCGCTTGCCGCTGCACGTAGAACGAGAACCGGTCATTGCTCGGGGTGTAGCTCATCGGGCAGACCATGTCCACCAGCCCCCAGTCCACCCACTTCTTCCAGTCCTGGGCGAACTCGTCGCGGTGATCTTCCCAGTTCAGGAAGACAGAGGCCGAGAAAAGCAGATCAGGCCGCGCCGCCATCACATCGTCGCCCATCTCGCGCACAAGGTCGGTGACCAGCTTGCGGCGCCAGTCCAGGAATTTCTGCCGCGTCTGGCCGCTGCGCACGGCCTCCGCGAGGTTATCCGCCTTGGTCCCGCTTGCCGCCCGGAACTGCGCCTGGCATCGCGGGCACAGGCAGTAGCTCTCGCCCGGCAGGCGCATGTAGTCCACCTGGAGCCCCTCTACCGGATAGCGCGTGACCATCTCCAGCGCGACCTGCCGCACCAGCCGGCGGTTCTCGGGGCTTGTCGGGCAGAGCCAGGCTGTGGTCTTGCCTGATGCGGTCCTGCACAGGCGCCCGGCTTTCCTCAGTGCTTCAAGGTGCTCCTTCGGCGCGCACATGGCATACAGGGCCAGCATCCGCGCATGTACGCCGACGCCCTCCCGTCGCCCGGCTTCGACCGCCTGGGCGAGATAGTCGGTGCTTGAGAACCGCGGCAGGTAGTCGCTGGGATACCAGGCAACCCCCGCCGAACTGAAGTACGGGAACACCGCGTTCAGATTGCTGGCTCGGAGGGTCTTCATGGCCTTGTCCCAGCCGCCGGGGACTTCGTTGCAGGCCCAGACGCCGCGCAGTTCCCCGTTGACGGAAGGGTAGCTCATCCAGAAAGCCTTCTGCGCAAGGGACCGGGCCGCATCCGCCGTCCTGACCGCCTCCGGAACCTGCCGCGCGGACAGCAGATAGCCCGCCTGGCCCAGAAGCTTCTCCACGTCGCGCACCGCAGAGAGAGCCCGGCTCACGTCTTCCCCGGCGCGCTCTCGGTTGAGCAGGGCGTCGCGCATGTGCGCAAGGGATTCGTAGTTGCCCAGGGGTCGGACATCACCCGCGCTGGTGGGGATGCATGACTTCCACAGTGCCGCGTCAAAGTGCCCGCACAGGGCGCGCATCAGCGCCGCCTGGCCCGCCCGATCCCCGCTCTTGGACAGGGCGACACTTAGGAACGCTCCCTGCCCTGACACGACTGCCGCCGGGTGTACGCTGCGCGTCCCGTCAGCCGTATGCCACCAGCCCGCAACCTGGGCGGCGTCCAGTGCCGCACAGCCACGGATTCTCGGCGTCTTCTGGGAGACCCTCTCGGGCAGGCCGATTATCGCGGGCATCCCGAAGCGCATGGATGCGAAGGCCTGCCCCGTCTTGTCGTCCACCACCGCGTTTCCCCGCACACCGATGGCATTGAGCAGCGATTGGGGCGCCAGCATGCAGACGATCAGCTTCCCGCCTCCGCGCACGAACTCCAGCAGGCGTGCTTCCTCGGTCGCTGATACCGCACGGTTGTAGGGCAGAACTGCGACTCGCGCCGTTGGGAGCCCGCTATTCGCGACGACAGTGTCTTTCGTGGGCGTGAAGGGGATGCGGGCGTGCCTGAGGGCCTCACACATCACCTGGAAGTGTTCGCGTGCCAGCGGGGCCATGCACTCCCCGCCGGTGCCAAGCAGGTCGCCCTCAACCACGACGACCGGGGTGGGGGCAAGATCCGGCCAAGCGGTAACGAGGATGAGCAGAAGAAGGATGGGGATCGCGCCGCGCAAGGGTGTCAACAGCCGGCCTCCGGGGCAACGTCTAGGGGCGACATTGGGCAGCAGCGGGCGCCAAGAACGCGCAGGGCGTTGAGCCCCAGGATCTTCTCTTTGGCCTCCGCGCTGATGTCCGCTCCCGTGATCTTCGCGAGAGTGAAAGCCAAGTCCACGCCGGGCACGTCGCTGCCGAACAGGACGCGGTCCTCGCCAAGTTCCGCCACGCACGTCTCGATCATCCCGGAATCGCCGTACGAGCCGCTGGTGTCGACGCTCACGCTCTCCACGTCGCGCACGGCCTTCACGCCGAACTCCCAGTCCCCGCCCACGTGGGCCATGACCAGGCGCAGATCCGGGAACTTGCGCCCGAGTCGAGCCACCTGGTGCGCCTGGGATTCGGAGGGGATGTTCCCATTCCACTTCATCCAGGAATGATGCATGATCGGCAGGTCATGGTCGATGGCCCAACGCGCAAAAGGTTCGACGCACGGGTCGTCCGCCCAGACCGACACCCAGAGCTTGATGCCGCAGATGCCGTGGCGCAGCCCGTCATTGAGCATGGCGATGGCGCGCTCGCCGTGCATGGGGTTGACGTAGGTGAAAGGCATCAGCACGCCCGGGTGCCGGGCGCAGCCCTCGTAGATCACCGCATTCAGGCGCTCAACTTCATCCGGTCCGGGGATGTAACTGGAGACATTGCTCACGCAGAGGCAATCCACGCCAAGCCGGGCTGCTTCCAGCGCAATGTCGTCAGCGCCGGCGGCATCGCCGAAGAAGTGGGCGTGGAAATCAATGACCGAACTCACCGTCACTCGTCCTTCTGAGCTTCGTCTGTCTCCGCAGCGTCGTCCGCGGTCTCTTCTGTGTCCGTGGCGGCCTCGGTCTGGGCGTTCTCGGCTTCGGCCTGGGTGTCGCCTTCGGCGCTCTCTTCGGCCTCCTTAGCGTCGGCCTTCATCTGCGCCAGGTGCTCTTCCACCTTCTCCTGTGCCCGCTTGAACTGGACCTCGCACAGCTTCTCGTAAAGGCCGCCGGCGGTGGCAAGCTCTGCGTGAGTCCCGCGCTCAACGATGCGCCCGTGGTCGAGCACCACGATCTCATCCGCGTTCATGACCGTGGAAAGCCGGTGGGCGATGATGAACGTGGTGCGGTTCTTCATGAGCTTGTCCAGGGCGTCCTGGATCAGCGCTTCAGATTCGGAGTCCAGGTCGCTGGTAGCCTCGTCGAGGATCAGGATCCTCGGATTGCGCAGCAGAGCCCGGGCGATGGCGATGCGCTGTCTCTGCCCGCCGGAGAGCCTTGTCCCGCGCTCGCCCACGATGGTCTCGTAGCCGTCAGGCGATTCCATGATGAAGTCGTGGCAGTTCGCCGCGATGCTGGCCTGCACCACCTCTTCATCCGTCGCTTCGGGCCGGCCGTACTTGATGTTCTCGCGCAGCGTGCCCTGGAACAGGAAGTTCTCCTGCAGCACCATGCCGATGTTCCGGCGCAGACTGCTGATCTGGATATCCCGCAGGTCGTGCCCGTCCACGGACACCGACCCGGCCGTGGGGTCGTAGAAGCGGGGGATGAGATGCACCAGGGTGGTCTTCCCGCTGCCGCTGGGGCCGACCAGCGCCGTAACGGTCCCCGGCCGGCCGATGATGTTGATGTCCTGCAGCACCGGTTCGCCCGGGTCATAGTGGAAGTCCACGTGGCGGATCTCCACGAGCCCCTCCACTTTCTCGAGGCGCACAGGTTTCTCCGGCGGCTGCACGTCGGGCATTGTGTCCAGTGTCTCGAAGATGCGCTCCACCGCGGTCATGACCCAGTTGAGCATGTCATTGATGGTAACGAGCGCGATGACCGGGCCGTACATCATGCCCATGTAAGTGCGGAAGGCCACAAGCTGCCCCAGGGTCATCCGGTTGTTGATGACCAGCAGACCTCCCAGGAGCAGGACCACGAGACCCGCGAGGCTGGTGATCAGGTGGGCATTGATGTTCAGGATGGTCCGCAGGCGCCCGGTGATGATGTTCAGCTTGATCGTGTCGCGGACTTCCCGCACAAACCGACGGGCTTCGTACTGCTCGCGCGCGAAAGCCTTGATGACCTTGATGCCCGCGATTGCCTCGGACAGCGTCGCGTACACGTCCGAGTACTGATCGCGTGCTTCCGCCGCTGCATGGTGGATCTTCTTCTGCATCGCCAGGAAATTGATGGCGTACAGTGGTAGGACCCCGACGGCGATGAGCGGCAGATGCAGGGAATCAGTCTTGATGCCGTACCCGATAACGATCGCGACGGCGATGATCAGGGTGACGATGTTCGTGAGCATGTCTACAATGCCGCTGCTGAGGATCGACTGCACGGCATCCACGTCGTACAGAACCCGTGCCATGATGCGGCCGCTGGGGTTGCGTTCGTAGTATCTCATCGACAGCCGCTGCAGGTGCCGGAACAGGCGCTGTCGCACGTCGAAGACTACACGGTTACCGATGAAGAGCAGGAGCATGGAGCGCCAGTAGCCCGTTGCTGCTCCCAGGACCGAGACACCGATGAGCACGGATACCACGAGGATCAGCAGGCGGCGGGATTCGGCCAGCGTGCTTTGGGCCTCCGCCGGCGACAGTTGCGCCCATCCCTTGCCGTAAAGGGGCGTGAGGTTGTCGATCACCAGCTGCATCAGGTAGGGAGACAGCATAGTGAAGCCCGTGGTCACGAAGACGAGAAAGAGGGCGGTGGCCAGGGGCACACGATAGGGGCGCGCGAACCGAAGGAACCGGAAGAACAAGGACATGCGAACAGCCCCGCTGGGAGGGATTGCGGCTTGTGCTCCGCTTGGCGAGGGATTATAACCCACCCTGTGCCGGGCGTAAACAATACAGACGATCGAACTGATTACAGACCGCCCACCGGAGCCCACCCATGTTCGCCCGCCTCAAGCTGCAATCTGATGCCGGCCTTGCGCATCGCCTTGACCCGGCGTACCATCATCCGGCCTGGGACCGCCTGCTCGGAGCCTGCCGGCTGCCGCTTGCGCGCCTTGGCGAGTTCATCGAGCATATCACCTACGGCCCGATCATCACCGGTCCGAAGGCCGAACCGCTGGATCGCGGCATCCGCGTCATCCACCAGGGGCAGGTCGCGTCCACCGGTGTCGATCCCCGCGGGGCCCGGTTCGTCGCTCCCGGAAGCCCGTGGGACCTGGAGCGCGTCCGGCTGTTGCCCGGCGATATCGTTTTTCCGCGCTCCGGCGTTGCCGGCGTGGGGAAGAACCGGGCCGCCGTGTTCCTGGGCAGCTATGATGCAGTGGTCGGCTCCTTCGTGGACCTGATCCGTCTGCGGGAACTCGACCCGTGCTACGCATTGCTCTGCCTTAAGACGGAACTGGTTTGGGCGCAGATCTACCGCATCATCAATGGCGTGGGCACGCCCAATATCAGCTTCAGCGAGATCAGCTCACTGCAGCTGCCGATGGCGTCTGAGCACGTGCAGCGGGCCCTGGCGGATGAATTCCGCCAGATCGTGCACCCGCTTCACCTGCGCTGGGTGGCGGGCGACGAGTCCGCCGGCGAACAGGCGCGCAGGCGTCTCTCCCAGCTTGTCCAGAAACTCGACGGGATGGTCTTCCCCAATGGATGAACGTAAGGCGAGAGAGAACATCTGCCAGGTGGGCCGCATGATGTGGCAGCGCAACCTGGTTGCCTCGAATGACGGCAATATCAGCGTGCGCATCAGCGCCGACCGGGTGATCTGTACCCCCACCGGCGTCTCCAAGGGCTTCATGCAGCCCGAGAATCTGTGCCTGCTGAGCATCGAAGGCGAGTGGCTGGACGGCCCAAAGCCCTCCATCGAGACGCCCATGCACACCTGGGTGTACCGCGCCCGGGCGGATGTGCAGGCGGTGGTTCACGCCCACCCTCCGTACGTGACCGCATACTCCTCGTGCGGCCGCAGCATCCCCACCGACATCCTCACAGAGATGGCGCTCGGGCTGGGCGAGGTCCCGCTCGTGGAACACGGCACTCCGGGCAGTATGGATGTCCCCGCCCTGTTGGAGCCTATCATCGACGCCGCCGACGTGTTCCTGATCGCCAACCACGGCGCCCTCACTGTGGGCAAGGATGTCTTCGACGCCTACTTCAAGATGGAATCCGTGGAATTGTGCGCCCAGACCACCTTTATCGCCGAGCAACTCGGGCCGAAGAGGATCCCCCAGGATCAGCTCGACACGCTCTTTCAGATGCGCCGGGAACGCATTGATGCAGGCAGGCGTCCAAACGCATAGTCGACCGCAAGATCTGGTTGGACAGGGGGACTCTCATGCAATGCCGCCGGGCATTTCGGTACGCGTTGATGGCTGTCGCGGTTCCGCTGGCCGCGGCAACCCTTCCACTGCTCGCGGGGTGCATGTCAGCCCGTGAGAAGGGCCGGACCGTCTCCATGGAGATGGCCGCCGCCCCCACGGAAGACAAGTCTCTGGCTTACGACGAGTCCTACGGTGCCGGAGGGCCTCCTGGTGGCATGGGCGGCCCCGGCGCTGAAGCCCCCGTGCAGGCTCCCGTCCCCGCCGCCATGGCCAACCGCAAGCTCATCCGCACGGGGCAGATGCGAGTGGAGGTCGAGGACACCGAGGCCGCCATGCGCCGGATCCGAGAGATCAGCGCAAAAGCGGGCGGCTTTGTGGGCGACACCTCTCTCACCCGCCACGACGACGGGAGCCACTGGGGCAATGTGACGATCCGGGTGCCCGCGGACCAGTTTGACGCCATGCTCCAAGGTCTCCAGGAGCTTGGTCGCGTGGTCGAGGTCTCCACTGATGCGCAGGATGTGACCGACCAGTACGTGGACCTCGAGGCGCGCATCCGTAACCGCAAGCGGGAGGAAGAGGCGCTGCTGGAACTCATGAAGCGCCGCGGGTCCCTCGAGGACATCATCCGCGTCGAGACCCGGCTGTCCGAGGTCCGCGAGACTATCGAGCGTTTCGAGGGGCAACTGCGCCTGCTCAAGGACCAGGTTGCGCTGTCTACGATCACGGTCTCTCTTTTCGAGAAGGGCGAGGCGGCGCTGGCCGAGACACGGGAATACGACACCGGCTTCCACCTGCGCAGTGCGGTCCGGGCGCTGATCAGCCTCCTGCGGGCGATCGCGACCGCGCTGATCTACTTCGTGATCGTCGGATGGGTTTTCTGGGTGCCGCTGGGCATCATCATCTGGGTAGTCAGGCGGCGCAGGGCTTTGCGAAGAGCGAAAGTTGCCTCGGGCGAGTAAGAGGGCTGCAACCCTCGTCCGCCCCGACCACTGGCGCGCCTCGCCCGTTTCGTGTATCATGCGCGCATCCGAGTCCCGCGCAGGCCAGCGCATCTTGCGCTGCTGCGGGGGACTCTTTGACTGAAGAAAGGACGAGATCAAAGCACACCTATGTTGACGGGGAAGAAGGGCGTCATTTACGGAATCCGAAGTCCACGGTCCATCGGTTGGACCATCGCCCAATTTGCGCACAAGCATGGGGCTGAACTGTGTCTCAGTTACCGGGGCGAGCGCGAGCAGCGCCGCGCCGAGCAGTTGTCCGAAGAACTCGGCGGATCTATGATCGCCCCCTGCGACGTGACTCGCGACCAAGAGATCGCCGCCCTGTATGACAAGCTGGGGCAAGAGTGGGGCAGCCTGGACTTCATCGTCCACAGCGTTGCTTTCGCGCGCAATGAGGACATGGAGGCGGGCATGGCCGGCACCACGCGCGAAGGCTTCTCGCTGATGAACGAGATCAGTGCCCATTCGCTCATCGCCGTGACCGGTCCGGCGGTGCCTCTCATGGTCAATGGCGGCAGCGTCATCTCCATGACCTACATGGCCAGCGAGCGCGTTGTGCCCTCCTACGGCCCGATGGGCGCGGCAAAGGCGGCCCTGGAGTGCATCACCATGTACCTGGCGTCGGAGCTTGGCCCGAAGGGCATCCGCTGCAACTGCCTTTCCCCTGGCCCCATCAGCACCCCGGCGGCCCGGGGTATCCCACAGTTCACCAATCTCTTGCGGGGAGTGGAGAACTGTGCGCCGCTGCACCGGAATGTAACGCTGGAGGAGGTCGCGAACACCGCGATCTTCCTGCTCAGCGACATGTCCAGCGCCATCACCGGCGAGATCCTCCACGTGGACTGCGGCATGCACATCGTGTAGTCCGCTCGTTTCCGCACGGCACGATTGCTCCCGGTGCGACTTTTGGCTGCCGGGAGCAATCTGCGACCGCTGCGCGTTTATCACATGCGTGTCGGCCAGTTCGCCGGCCACTCTATCCGCGTGAGGTAGCCAGGGTGGACGCCCGCATCAGTGAACTCAACGAACATATCGCACGGGAATCCCAGTTTGTCCGCGCACTGCGGGACCAGATGGCGCGGGTCATTGTTGGCCAGACTCAACTGATTGACCGGCTGATCCTCGCCCTTCTCGCCAATGGCCACGTCTTGCTCGAGGGCGTGCCCGGCCTCGCGAAAACCTTGGCCGTGCGGACCCTAGCCGGGGCCATCGACACCGGCTTTCAGCGCCTGCAGTTCACCCCGGACCTTCTCCCAGCCGACATCGTCGGCACCATGGTCTACGATGAACGTTCCCGGGATTTCTTCGTGAAGAAGGGTCCGATCTTCTCAAACCTGATCCTCGCCGACGAAATCAACCGCGCACCCGCGAAGGTCCAGAGCGCGCTGCTCGAAGCCATGCAGGAGCGCCAGGTGACCATCGGCGGCGAGACCTTCCGCCTGGACGAGCCCTTCCTGGTCCTGGCCACACAGAACCCCATTGAGCAAGAAGGCACTTACCCGCTGCCCGAAGCCCAGGTGGACCGTTTCATGCTGAAAGTCCAGGTGGGCTACCCGGACAGGAGCGAAGAGCTGGGCATCCTCCGCCGCTGGGCAGGTGCAGAAGGGCCCCGGCCGCAGATCGTCTGCGAACCTGGAGATATCCTGCGCGCGCGGCAGGTTGTGCACGAGATCTACATGGACGAGCGCATCGAACAGTACATCGTGGACCTGGTTTGCGCCACCCGTGACCCGCGCGGAGCTGCCCAGGAGGCCCGAACCCGCCTGCGCGCCCGGGTTGACCTGACGCTGGAGCAGCGCCGTGCGTGGGAAGAGAGCATCCAGACCCTAGAGAACTGTGACGCTCTCATCGACTACGGCGCTTCGCCTCGCGCCACTATCTATCTCGCGGTCACCGCCCGCGCTCATGCCTTCATGGAAGGCCGCGGGTACGTGGTTCCGGATGACGTGCTGGCGGTCGGCCCGGACGTCCTGCGCCACCGCATTCTGCTGTCGTATGAGGCGGAGGCCGAGGGCCTCACGAGCGAGGACCTGGTGGACCGGATCTTCAAGACAGTGGAGAGCCCGTAGGGGGAAAGCGACCCGCCGCCGTCTACCGTCTGCGCGTCGGGGGACTGCATGGCGACCGCCGGCGGTCGCTTCGTGATGCCAGTCATCAGGTCGCGTTCTTTGCTTGTCACTTCCCCCAGGAAGGATGGCCCGTGGACCAGGCTGACATTCTCCGCAGCGTGCGGCAAATCGAGATACGTACTGATCGCCTCACCACCGATCTGTTCGCGGGCGGCTACCACTCGGTTTTCAAGGGCCTTGGGCTGGAGTTCGACGAGGTCCGCGAGTACACGCCGGGCGACGACATCCGCAGCATCGACTGGAACGTGACCGCGCGCACCGGAAGCCCGCATGTGAAGAGCTTCGTGGAAGAGCGCGAACTCACCGTCGTCCTTGTGGTGGATGCCAGCGCTAGTCTCGACTTCGGCTCCCAACAGCGCACGAAGGCGGAAGCCGCCGCCGAAGTGTGTGCGCTTCTCGCGTTCTCGGCCACCAAGAACCATGACAAGGTCGGCCTCGTCATGTTCACGGACGATGTTGAGCTGTATCTGCCGCCACGCAAGGGCCGCCGGCAGGTCTTGCGGGTAATCCGCGAGGTCCTCTACTTCCAGCGCAGGAGTGCTGGCACCAACCTGCGCAATGCCCTTGAACACGTCTCGCGCGCCCTCACCCGGCGCGCCGTGGTCTTTGTCGTGTCGGACTTTCAGGACGTCGGTTACCTGGACGCTCTCACGATCCTGGAGCGGCGCCATGACGTGATCGCCGTGGACTTGTACGACCCGCGCGAGCGCGAGCTGTGCAATGCCGGGCTGATCGAGCTGGAGGACGCCGAGACAGGCCGCTTCACGCTGGTTGATACTTCCGTGCCTGGGTTTCTCCGCCGCCACTCAGCCCATGCGGAGTCCGAAGCTGCTGCGCGCCGCGAGCGCTTCTTGTCCAGAGGCATCGACCTTGTCCCGATCACCACACAGCACCCGCCGGTGGACCCGCTGGTCGCGTTCTTCGAGCGCCGGCGCAAGCGACTGCGCCACTGAACTACCATGACAGCCCCCAGGCTCTTCGCCATCACGCTCCTGCCTATCCTGGCATACGGCCCGGCCATCACTCCGTGCGCGCTTGCAGCCGGCGACCTGCCCGGGGTCGAAGTGACCGCCACGATTGACAAGGACCGAATCACCATCGGCGACGTCTTCGGTTACGAGGTCCGCATTAGCGCCCCCGAGGGCGCGCGCATTGACACACCCGACCTCGCTGAGAAGCTTGCGCCCTTGGAGATCCGAGACCTCAAGCGCACCGACGAGACCAGTGAAGGCAGGCTCAATGTGACATTGGCGTACAGGCTGCAGGTCTTCGAGGTGGGGAAGAGGACCATCAGCGGTCTCGACATCCCCTGCCTTCTCCCAGGCAAGGAGAAAGCGGCGCCGGCGCGCGTTCCTGGGGTCACCCTCCAGGTTGCGGGCGTCGTGCCCCCCGATGCGAGAGATATCCAGGATATCCGGGACCCCGTGCCGATCCGCATGAAGCGCTCGGACTGGCTCCTGGCTGCCCTCATCGCCGTCCTGCTGATCGCGGCCCTAGTTGTCCTCGGACTGTGGATAGCACGTTGCATGCGCAATCGTCGGCAGCGCCCGGAGCCGCCGAAGATCGTCACCGCGCACTCCTGGGCATTGTCTCGTCTGGCCGACCTGGAGCAGCGCAATTTGCCCGCCCTCGGCGACTGTCCGGGGCATTACGCAGAGTTGACGGAAATCCTGCGTGAATTCGTTGAGGCGCGGTTCGACCTGCCCGCCAATGAGGGCACCACCGCAACGCTTCTGCGCGACCTTTGGCGGGCCGACGCAGATCCGGGGTTCCTGCAGCCCCTCGTGGCGGTGCTCAAGGAAGCCGATCGGGTGCGCTTTGGCCGCATCCCCGTTGGCCCCGCGGACGCCAAGACGGCCCTGGAGACTGCGCGTGAAGCCATCTGGATCGCCGGCGCTTCAGAGCCGGAACCTGACGAAGGGGGCGCAGGCTGATGTTCTTCGCCTCCCCCTGGGCCCTTCTGGGGCTGCTCGCATTGCCTGTGCTGATCTGGCGGGCCTTGCGCCCGTACCGCAACCGGCAGAGCGCCATCGGGTTCTCCAGCGTCGCGGGGCTCAGCGGAGGCGTCTCAGTCCGCGGGTTCCTGTCGGCCAGCGTACCGTGGCTCAAGATTGCTGCCCTGATCTTTCTGATCATCGCCCTCGCGCGCCCGCAACGGCCTGCTTCCGTGGACAGGGAGTCGAGCCAGGGGATCGATATCATGCTTACCATGGACATCTCGGGGAGCATGCTCGCCGAGGACTTCAAACCCAAGAACCGTTTTGTCGTCGCCCGTGAGACGCTGGAACGTTTCGCGCTCCAGACCGAAAACGACCGTCTGGGCCTGGTGATCTTCGCCGGGCAGGCCTTCACCCAGTGTCCGTTGACACTTGACAACGAGATGGTGGCTGAACTGGTCCGCGGGGTCGAACAGGGGATCATCCAGGACGGCACCGCAATCGGCATGGCCATCGCCACTTCGGCCCACCGTCTACGGAACTCCAAGGCAAAGAGCCGCGTCATCATTCTTATGACCGACGGGGTCAACAACACCGGGAAGATTGACCCCATCACCGCAGCACGCGCGGCGGCGGCCCTCGGGATCCGCATCTACACGGTGGGTGTCGGGAAAGAGGGCGGGGCGCCCATCCCCATCGGAGACGGGCTGTTTGGGAAGCGCTACCTGACCAATCCCGACGGGACCCTCCAGATGACGGAGATTGACGAAGATACGCTGCGCAAAGTTGCACAGATCACGGACGGCAAGTACTACCGGGCCACCGACGCCACAGCCCTGCAGTCGATCTACAATGAGATCCGCGACATGGAGAAGAGCAAGTTTGAACTGAAAAAGCGCCGCCCGGTGGTGGAGGAGTTTGCGCGCTTCCTGTGGCCCGGTGCTCTTCTTCTGCTGATGTGTATCCTGCTAGAGGAAGTGTTGGCGCGAAGGACGCCCTGACACATGCACGGGTATTTCACGTGGAACAACCCGGCCGTCCTGAAGCTCCTGTGGCTTGCCCCGGTGCTGGTGTGGATCGTCTTCCGCGCCGCCGGCAAGCGCCAGGCGGCCCTACGCGCCTTTTTGCAGGAGCGCTTCCGTCCCGCCGACTGGCGCTGGCACCGGCGCCTGCGGCTGATCAAAGGGCTCCTGCTGGTGGCGGCGGCGTGTCTGCTGGTGATCGCCGCGGCTCGCCCGAAGCTGGGTACGGAAGTGCAGAAGATCCCCGCTCACGGAGCAGACGTGGTCTTCATTCTGGACACCAGCGACAGCATGCTGGCCCAGGATGTGACGCCCAGCCGTCTGGAAGCGGCCAAGCAGGCGGCCCTGGCGCTCATCAACCGGCTTCAGGGCGACCGAATCGGCATCGTGGTGTTCGCTGGCAGCGCCTACATGTACTCCCCGCTCACCATCGACCCGGATGCGGCCGCGATGTTCGTGACCAGCATCGAGCGCGGGTCCGCGCCTGCACCGGGAACTGCGCTGGGCGGTGCGCTGGCATCCGCGATGCGCCTGCTGGAGAAGGCCGAGTACAAGTACCGCGCAATCGTGCTGTTCAGCGACGGCGAGGATCACATGGGCTTCTCGCTTGATGACGTGAAACAGGTCAGGGCGAAGGGTATCCAGGTTCATGTTGTAGGACTCGGGAGCACTGAAGGAGCGCCAATCCCGGTTGAGGAAGTACAACGTGAGAAGACGGAGCCCGCCCGCGACCCGCTGGGGATGTTCAACGAGCTGTTCGGCGATGAGAGGCCCCAGACAGTGCAGTCGCGGTTCAAGCAGGACCGCGAGGGCAAGACCGTGATCACCCGCATAAACGAGAAGGTGCTCTCGCAGATCGCGGAGGAGGGTGGCGGGGTCTTCGTCCGGAGTTCCGAGAGCGGGATCAACATCGATCGGGTCTACCAGGCCATCACAAGCGTCGAAAGCGCAGTGGTCGGGTCTTTCCAGTTCACCCGCTACGCCGAGCGGTTCCAGTGGCCCCTCGGCCTGGCGACTCTGCTACTGATCATCGAGTCACTCCTGCCGGCAGCACCCCGGCGCTGGCCCCGGGAGCGCAGCAATGCATAGGATAACCTACCCAAACTTGACCAGACTGCTGCTTACTCTGGGCATGCTCATGCCCCTGCTCATGGGGATGTCCCTGCCGGGGGAATTCGCGCGGCTGGTGGAGGCCGGTAACCGCCTCTACGGTAAGGGTGAGTTCAAGTCTGCCGCCGAAAAGTATGACAAAGCTGTAGAGCTTGATCCCGAGAGCGCCGAAGCCGCTTTCAACGCAGCCGCCGCTGATTACCGGCTTGAGGATTTCGACGACGCGTTGAAGGGCTTCTCGCAGGCGGCCAACACCGCCGAGGGCGAACTGGCGCGCTTCGCCCAGTATAACGCCGGGAACGCGTACTTCCGGCTGGGCGAGCTGGATGATGCGATCGAGGCCTACAAGAAGGCCCTGACGCTGGATCCCACGGATGAGCGGGCGCGGTTCAACCTGGAGTTCGCCCAGCGCAGACAGCAGCAACAGCAACAGGGCGCCGGTGGCAAACAGGACAAGAAGGATCAGCAGAAGCAGAAAAAGCAGCCCCAGCAGAAGCCTGACGCGGACAAGCAGAAGCAAGAAGGCCAGCAGTCGCAAGCCCAGAACCAGGACAAAGACGAGACGAAACCCGAAGACCAGCAGGGCCGGGATCAGCAAGGCAAGGACAAGCAGCAAGATGCGACCCAAGCGACCCGCCCGATGGATAAGGAACAGGCCGACCAGTTGCTCAAGGCTCTCGCCCAGGAAGATGCGAACGTGCAGAAGATCATTCGCCGTGCACCCATGACCCCGGCTGCTCCCACGGATAAGGACTGGTAACTCTGAGCCGCCGAAGCTCTACAGACTTTCGGTCTCCCGTGGCCCTCGCGGCGTTGGTCGCGAGTGCGCTGGCCTGCGTCTGCCTCCCGGCCCCGGGCTGGGCTGAGGCAACGCTGGAAACCGATGTCAATCGCTTCTCGCTGAGCACGGACGACCTGTTGTACATGAGTGTAACGGTGAACAGCGACCCGTCTCAGGACGTGGAGGAGCCCGAACTCGAGGAGTCCTCCGATTTCGTGGTCATCGGCGTCCCCAGCCGGGAAAGCGGCTTCAGCCTCGTCAATATGAAGGGCTCCAAGTACATCCGCAGGACGTACACTCTCCAGCCCCTGCGGGCGGGAGAGCTCACGCTGCCGGTGGCTACCGCGGTTGTGGACGGGCAACTGCTGCGAAGCAAGCCGACCACGGTCAGCGTCCAGCGCGGGGCCGGCGGTCGTGCCCAGCCTTCCGGGCCAACGCCGCAGTCAGAGCCGTCAGCTTCCGGCGAGGTTCCCTTCGACAGCGACCAGGCCTTTGCCATCGTCCTGCGCGTCGAGCCCCGCGAAGCTTTCGTAAACCAGCAGTTGACAGCTACCGTGGAGTACTACACGGCCTACAGACTTCCGCATGGTCCAGGCCAGGAGGCCCCCCACGCTGAGGGATTCGTCGCTGAAGCCCTCCCCGATCCCGACCCGGAGTACGTGTCCGTTGATGGCCGCCAGTATGTGCGCGCTACGCGTCGCTGGGCGCTCTTTCCGGCGACTCCAGGCAAGCACACCATCAAGGCCGCGCCTGAAGAGCTGATGCTCCCCCCGATGTACCAGCGCGAGGTCTTCGAAAGTAACCCGGTCCACGTGGCGGTGAAGCCGCTTCCCGCGCCGCCCGCGGGATTCGGTGGCGCGGTGGGGCAGTTCACGATCCAAATCAGTGCCGACAAGGAGCGGGTGAAGGCGGGCGAGGGTCTCACCGTGCGCGCCGTTGTGGACGGAACCGGGAACATTCAGAGCGTCCGTCCGCCGGAACTCAAAGTTCCGGACTGGTGCAAGGTCTACCAGTCGGGAGAGAAACGCACGTCCGAACCGCGCACTCTGGGAGGCCAGCTGCTCCTGGGTGGCCGCGCCGAGTTCGAGTACCTTGTGGTGCCCCGTCGCGAGGGCCAATTGGACATTTCGGGGGCCAGCCTGCGGTACTTCGACCCGGTCGCGCGAGCGTACAAGACCGCCCACAGCGCAAGCATCTCGGTGAAGGTGGCCGAGGGCGAGGTCATTGAGGACGAGGCGCCCGCGACGCCTGACAGCGCCCTCATGCATATCCACACGGACAGCCCGCGTCTGCAAGCGCGTCGGCCGCTGCCCTCCACGCCCGCAATCCCGGCGGTGCTCGCTGCCTGCGCTCTCGCGCTGGCGGGTTCCGCCGCGGTCAGGGCCAACCGGCAGCGGCGCCTATCCGACCCTCAAGCCTTCCGGGCATCCGCCGCGGCAGGACAGGCCCGGCGCTCACTGGCGTCTGCGGAGAAGCTCCGCGGCGATGCGGTTGTGGATGCGGTCGCGGAGACGGTCCGGCAGTATCTCGCCGACCGCTTTGCCCTCCCCGCGGCCGGTCTCGCGCTCCATGAGACCGCCCATGAGCTCGAGCGGCGCGGCCTGGCCCCTCATGTGGTAGCCCGGGTCACCGCTCTTCTCGCATCCTGTGGAGACATGCGCTTCGCTCCCGGCGGCGCTGCCACGCTGGAGCCGGCGGCACTGATTGGCCAGGCCCGCGAACTGATCGACGCCCTGGAGGAGGCGATGCACCGATGATCGCCTTTGACCTTCCTCTGCGGTTCGCGCTCTGGCTGGCGGCAGCGGCGGCCACCATGCTACCCTGGTCTGCCTGCGCGAGCACTAATGATGTCGCCGACATCTTCGCTCGGGCCAACGACGCCTACGAAAGAGGGGATTTCGCATCGGCGGCGGCTGGCTACGCGCGGTGCGTCGAACTGGGCGCGGACGGCGCCGATGTGCTGTACAATCTGGGCAATGCCCGTGCGCGCTCCGGCCAGATGGGCCACGCCCTCGCCGCGTACTGGGCCGCAAGGCGGGTCGCGCCGCGCGACCCCGATCTGCTGGCGAACGTCGAGCAACTCACCGCGATGCGCGCCAACGCAGCGCCTGAGGTCCCGCGGTCGTGGCTGATGGCCGCTGCAGGGGGACTGGTGCGCCGGCTCACGGTAAACGAACTGGTCGGCACGGCGCTTCTGGCGCTGGTCGCCCTCACCGTAGCCGGGGTGCTGCTGATCCTGCGCGAAGGCCCGCAACACCGCTTGTGGGTGGTGTTTGGGGTACTGGCGCTGGTGACCCTGGTTATGGGCGCCGCGGCCTGGGCGAAGTGGGACCACGACTACCGGCACCCTCCCGCTTTCGTGACCGGCGACCAGGCAGGCATGCGCTCCGGCCCCGGCATGCACTTCGAGGTGACTGGCCACCTCCAAGCCGGCACGCAGGTGGAGCCGGTCCGGCGGTCGGGAATGTGGACGGAGATTCGCCTTACAACCGGCAAGCGCGCCTGGGTGGAAGAGAGCAGTCTGGCGAGGCTGCCCCAGCCCGGCGCATCGGGCACGCGCCCGGAAGCCGAGTGACTCGCACAGGAGGCCGGTGTACACGCAGCGGAGTCTGACGCCGTATTACTTCGTGGTCGCCGGTGTTATTCTCCAGGGGCTGTCTCCCGTCCTGACCAAGCTGCTTCTCATGGACGGGCTCTCCCGGGAGTCGGTTGTCACCGCCCGCTACCTGCTGGCCGTGGCGCTGATGATCCCCTTCGGCATTCCACATAAGCGCCGGGAGGGGCCTACCGCGCCGCCGCGACCCCAGGACTGGCTCGGACTGTTTCTCGTGGGCGCTCTGGGTTCGGGCGTGGGGGCGCTGCTTTTCACCGCGGCCCTTGAGTATTCCTCCGCCGGTGTCGTCAACTCCATCTCAAAGACCGCGCCGATCTTCGTGGCTTTCCTGGGCTACCTGACCCTAAGCGAACGAGTGAGCTCCGTCCGGCTGCTCCTCGTGGGTGCGATGGTCGGCGCTGATGCCCTGATTGGTCTCGGAGAGCTCAGCTTTGGCGGCCCTGAGGCCCGCATGCGGCTTCTGGGGGACGGTCTCGCGCTGCTGGCCGGGATCACCCGCGCCACTGCTGAGATCCTCGCGAAGGGCGCTCTCAACCGGTTCAGCCCGTCCACGGTTACCCTCTGGCGGTTCGGCGGCGGCGTGCTCGTCACCGGTGCCGTATCCCTGAGCAACGGATCGTGGCCCGATCTGCTGGAACTCGGCTCGCGGGGCATTTTCCTGCTGCTTCTGCTGGGCGGCGTCAGCACCGCGCTGTCCATGTACCTGTACTACCGCGGCACCGCCGAGATTCCGGTGCATGTCGCAGTCAGCCTAAAGATCCTGGGGGCCGTGGTCACTGCGGTCGTGTCCTGGGTGGTCCTGCGCGAGACCCTGAACCTGTACCATGTGGCGGGAATGGGGGTCCTGATCTCAGGTGGCTATCTGCTGGTGATTCGCACTGCCCGAGAGACGCCTGCCGCCGCGGGTGAGCCGCAGGAGCCTGCCCCTGCCGCCCCACAGGAGCCGGCTACCCGGGGGCAACTTCGGGCGCGACTGACCTGGATCATCGCCTCCATCATCGTCGCCACACTCCTGGCCTCCACGCTCCTGTCCATTCGGCACACGAACAACGTCGTCCGACAGCAGACGCGGCTCACCATGGGCAAGGTGGCCTCGGTTCTGGTTCAGCTGACATCGCTGGAGGACCCGGTATCGCGCAATTCCCTCCAGCAGTTCATCGACCGCGTCGTCCGACACCGCCTTCGCGATGAGCTGTTTTCGGTGGACATCGTGTACATCGTGGTGGCGGATGAGAACGATAATGTGCTCGCCTTCGCGGTGAACGAGGATATCACGCTGGTGACCCGTGACGGGCGCCCATACCGGCCCACCGATCCGCGCGCAGCCCAACAGCTTGTGGCGATGTCACGCGCGGGGCAACTCGGACGGCGGCAGGACTTGATTCCCGTGCGCGCGACTCTCAGAGGCAACGGGTACGACGCCGAGAGAAGCCCGTACGTGGAGAT
>JAGPGE010000548.1 GCA_018056145.1 Armatimonadota bacterium | reverse complement strand
ACCACGCGCTCATGGTCCTCGCGGGTCATGAAATCGGGATTATCGGGCGAGCACGGCTCGTTCACCAGGTCGAAACTCACGCGCTCGTTTGGGATGCCCTTGTAACGTTTCGCGAAAAGCTGCCAGTGGAAGCAGAAGGCATCCAGCGCCTCCTGGTCCTTCCACAGGTTGAAGGGCTCCTGGCGCTCGCGGTTCACCGAATACCCCGGCGCCCTGTGGAAGTCCATGCAGACATGGATGCCGTACTTCTCACCCCACGAGACCACGCGGTCGATGCTTTCCAGTGCCGGTTCGTGGATGGCGTAGGGGTCATCGCCCTTGGTCCACAGGGTATAGCACATGGGCAGACGCACGAAGTCGAAGCCCCAGTCGGACATCCAGCGCAGATCGTCCTCCTGGAAGTTGCAGTCGCTCTTCGTGGTGAACATCTCCAGCAGGTTGAAGCCACGCCAGCGGGGTAGGCCGGTCTGAATGGGTTCGGGCATGGTGATCATCTCCGTGAGCTGAAGCATTCGAACTGGCCAGGCGTGGGGTGTGTCCGTCCTCAAGGAGACGGGGCCCCACGGTCTCGGCTGCGAGATGCGCGGACCTTCAGTGCGATTGTTGGAGCGGGCTTGCCCGCGACGCCCTTCGCGCGCGTGAAGCCAACGACGGTCGCGGGCAAGCCCGCTCCAACAGGTCTGCCGGAAGACTGGAACAGTTGCCCACCCGACGACCATGGACGAAGGGCCCTCGTGACGTCAGGCCATCACTCTACTGCCGCGGAAACTCCACTTCCCGGGGTGCGGGCATCTTCTCGCCATAGCACAGCAGGCGCACCTCACGGTCCTCGGGTGGGGAGTTGGAGTCTCCGTAGCTCCAGAAGACCCGCAGATCTCCCTTTCCCGCGCGGTGGTTCCACACCTGCTTCACGTTGTTGTGGGAATAGCGTGAGCCCTGGGTCAGCGCCCTGTTACGGGTCCAGTTGTCCCCACTATCGGTGGACTGCCATTCCTCGATTTCGCCGCCGTCTTCGGAGGGCTGTACAGGCGCGGTGGGTCCCCAGATGCGAATGTCATCGTCGGCGATGATCACCAGCGCTCCGTCGTCGTACATGTGGTCGCTCTCGGCAACCTGCGACAGCTTCCAGTCCGCGCCGTCGAAGCGCAGGACCATCCAGCGCGCGCGGAATGTCTCAACTTCAGCATCCAGAAACAGAATGTATGGATTGCCTCGGGAGTCGACCTGAATATCCTTGAGCCAGACCCCGCGGGTGCCGCAGTCGTAGAGCAGCTCCGCGTTGTCTTCGGTGATGGGCAGGGCGCAGGGCGAGCCGTCGGAGCGCTGCCAGGTGCGCCCGCCATCGTCGCTGCACGCGTAGTAGACATGATAGCGCCGGGCCCACAGGTGCTTGGTGGCGACCTCCTCCGGAGTGCCGCCGCCCAGTTTCGACCAGGCGAAATGCATGCGTCGCGGATGGGGGCCCTCGGCGGCCACGCTCAAGCCGTAGACGCTGATGCTCCAGCCCTCATCCTCGGCGAAGGAGACCACGTCTATGGGCTGATCCCAGGACTCTCCGCCATCCCGCGAAATCATGCAACGCCAGCCGGGACTATGGCGCAGGAGCACGTTCATCTCACCGGGCATTGCCTGCCAGGCCTGGGGATAGCTGCCCAGTGGACCGGGGAGGTCGGGCATCTCCCGCCAGGACGCGATCTCATACGGGCGCATGCTGCGCACCACCCGGGACGGGTCATTGTGCGCGCCGAAGAAGACGTTGAGATAGCCGGCCTCGTCGATCAGCAACGTGGGGTTGCGGTGGGCGTCGCCGTCGGGGTTGGAACCCAGGACCACCGGAGCGGCGAAGGCTCCGGTGGCGTGGTCGAAACAGGTGATGGTGGGGGCGTTGTCCGCATTGCCGTAGACCCAGAAGGTCCTGTCCGGCTCCGGGCAGTAGATCGCCATTGGCCGGTGCCAGGCGCAGTAGGTGGCCATGGGGCCGGAGTACACATGCCCGTGGCCCGGCAGGGCATTGGGGATTCCGCAGGCATACCAGACGCCACGGTGTGAGGCGGGGACGTTCATGGGCACGCTCCTCACTTGGCGGGTCATGTTGGACGGGGAGTGTTTCCACACGGAGTTGGGGATGGCCTGCGTGGGTGGTGTGGCACCCGACTCTGGCGTGCGTGTGACGGGAGCTTGCACCGCTCCGAACGGCGAGAACGGAACGGCTGGCCTCACCCCCCTGCCCCCCTCTCCTTCTCGGCGACCGCATGCGGTCGCCTCGTTCAGGATGAGGGGGGAACGGAGAACGAAAACGAAACGACAACGGCCGGCGCGGTACGAGCCCGCGCCCCACAAACGGCAGACGCCCCCGCCCCACCGGACGCCGAGCGACAACGACAGAGGACAGACGGCCGGCGCGGTACAAGCCCGCCCCCCGCAGACGCCGGACGGCAACGGCCTGCTCCCACTGGCTCTTCGGAAGGTCCCGTTCCTCCCGCGCGGAAATGAGGGCGGGCCGCGGCCAGCGCCTCTATCCCCTCCTTTGGAGGCTCTCTCATGGATCGCCTGCGTTTCGCTCTCGTCGGTGCCGGAGGTTTCGGCGGCGGGCACCTCAATGTCCTGCGCAATCACCCGCGCGTTGACCTGAAGGTGGTCTGCGACGCGGTGCCCGAAGTTCTCGCACCCCTTGCCGATCAGGGCATTGCGACGACGGCGGATTTCCGGGAAGCGTTGTCCCATGATGACATCGACGCGGCGATCATCGTCCTGCCCCACTACCTGTATCCCGAGGCCGTCTGCATGGCCCTGGAGAACGGGATACACGTGCTCAAGGAAAAGCCTTTCGCGAAGGACCTGGCGGATGCGCGGACCATGATGGAGTGCGCGAAGAGCGCGGGCCGGATCCTCATGGTGGCAGGGCAGGGCAAGTATTCGCCCGGGTTCCAGCGAGCCGGGGAACTGGTGCGCAGCGGGATTCTCGGCGACGTCTTCCTGTCCCGGGGAATCATCACGTACCGCTGGAGCGGGGCTTTCACGGGCAACTGGCGCTGGCGCGGAGTGCATGAGAAGTCCGGGGGCGTGGCGGTGATCGACTCGGGCTGGCATATTCTGGACATCCTGCACTGGCTGCGCGGGATGCCCGAACGGGTCTACTGCTCGATCGGCAAGGGTAATGCGCTGCCGGGCGACTACGACGTGGACGACCGCGCGTGCCTGGTTTTCGACTACCCCGACGGCGGAATTGGGAACGTGATCTGCTGCTTCATCTGCCAGCCGTCCAACCGCCAGGTGATCCTGCATGGCACGAAGGCGACGCTGGATGTGACCGCGACCCGCGTCGCGATCCACACAGGGGAGACAGAGAACGCTGAAGTGATCACCTTCGCCGGAGACGGCGGTGGTCTCGCCCCACAGTTCGAGCGGTTTTTGGGGCTGATCGATTCCGGCGCGGAACCCTCCGAGGGGGCCATCGAGGCCTACAACATCCAGCGCATTATCGACGCCGCGTACCGATCAGCGAAAGCCGGGGCGCCGGTTTCCCCGGAGTGAGTTCGCTTCGCACCGATCCGAACGCTTTCCGCTGGACTGAGGAGACACCTGACGCAGAAGGGAGAGTTCGCCGCGAGGGGCTTTTTCTGAAGGAGCATGGCCGCCGGGCCCCGCGGCGTTCACATGCCGCCGACTGATTCTGTCTCATCGAACCTGACCGCGCAGCCCATTGACGCCGGGCCGTGGCTGCGCGTGGGCGCGAAGCTCATCGACCACGGCCTGTGGGTCGTCGCCGAGACGCTCCTGGTGGCGCTTGGCGCGCTGCTCAATGCCTTTGGCCTGCCGCCGCTGACGATCGCTCTGGGGTTCGTGGCCTCGGGAATCCTGTGGTATGTCTACGTCTATCGCCTCACTGCCTTGCGCGGGCAGACCATCGGCAAGATGGCCGCCCATATCCGCGTGGTGGGCGCGGACGAGCAGATCCCCCCCGAATCCGTGGTCCTGCGCCGCGTGCTAGCTGAGGCGGCTTTCGACATGGCTGGCGTGGTCTTCATGGCCGCGGGCTGGCTCTTCGCATCGATCTCCGGCGCGGACAAGATCGCCTGCGCCCTGTCAGGGGCGGGCCTGGGGTCGATCATCGGCCTCGTGGACCCTTTCTACATTCTCATCACCCGGCGCAGGCAGGCGATCCACGATCTCGCCGCCGGGACGTTTGTTGTACGCCAGGAGCCCGTGCCCGTGCGCAGTCTGCCCCGTCTGGCCGCGGGGGCAACGATCCTGTGGCTGGCGGTGCCTTTCATTATCGTGCGGCCTTTCCTGGTGGAAGCATACGTGGTGCCCAGCGGC
>JAGPGE010000547.1 GCA_018056145.1 Armatimonadota bacterium | reverse complement strand
GGGAATCCCGGTGGCGGTGGGCGCCTTCGATGCCCATTACGGCGCGGTGGGTTCGGGGGTGGCTTCCGGGACGCTGGTGAAGATCCTGGGTACGTCCACCTGCGACATCACGGTGGCCCGGAAGACCGAGCTCACGACGGACATTCCCGGCGTGTGCGGCATCGTGGATGGCTCGGTGCTCCCCGGCTATCTCGGCATTGAAGCCGGACAATCCGCGGTGGGTGACATCTTCAACTGGTTTGTCTCGGTGCTTTGCGAGGGTGACGCGAAGCTCCACGAGCGCCTCACGGAGGAGGCCGCTCAGCTCAAGCCCGGCGAGAGCGGCCTGCTGGCGCTGGACTGGAACAACGGGAACCGCACGGTGCTGGTGGACGCGCGGCTCACCGGTCTTCTCATCGGCCAGACGCTGCAGACCAACCGCGCCGAAGTGTACCGGGCGCTGATCGAAGCCACCGCCTTCGGAGCGCTGACCATCCACAATCGGATGAAGGAGTACGGGGTGCCGATCGACCGGATCATCTGCTGCGGCGGGATCGCCGAGAAGAACCCGCTGTTCATGCAGATCTACGCGGACGTGACCGGGCAGACGCTGGAAGTTTCCCGTTCCGGGCAGACGTGCGCCCTGGGAGCGGCGATCTTCGGTGCTGTGGTGGCCGGGTCAGCCGCCGGCGGCTACGACACTACGGAGGATGCCCAGCTGGCGATGACCGGCGTGAAAGACGTGGTGTTCGAGCCGGATGCCGCCAACCATGCGGTCTACACGGAACTGTACGCCCTGTACAAGCGGCTGCATGATACCTTCGGGGTGGAAGGGCACACGGAATCGCTGTACGACGTAATGAAGGCGTTGCTGGACATCAAGAAGCGGGTGTCTTGAGATGGGGCTGACCCGCGAGGACGCTCTTGGGGCAGTGCAAAGCTGGGCATTGATAAGGATTGCTGAACATGCTCGACTTACTCAAACAACAGGTGTGTCAGGCGAACCTGGACCTGCAGCGGTCCGGGCTGGTGATCCTCACCTGGGGCAATGTGAGCGGGCGCGACCCGGACACAGGCCTCGTCGCCATCAAGCCCAGCGGCGTCAGTTACGCCACCATGCGGCCCGAGCATATGGTGGTGGTTGATCTCGCGGGGAGCGTGGTGGAGGGCAAACTGCGGCCGTCATCGGATACGCCCACCCATCTCGAGCTGTACCGCAGCTTCCCGGGTATCGGCGGCATCGCGCATACCCATTCGCTCCACGCGACGGCATGGGCCCAGGCGAAGCGCGCCCTGCCATGCTACGGGACCACGCACGCGGACAACTTCCGGGGAACCGTGCCCGTGACCGAGAGCATGTCGGAAGAGGCGGTTGCGGGGGATTACGAACTGCAGACTGGCAAGTACATCGTGCGCGCGTTCCGGAACGTGCAGCCCCTGGAAGTGCCCGCTGTGCTCGTGGCAGGCCACGGTCCCTTCACCTGGGGCAAGACGCC
Organism: Armatimonadota bacterium; assembly: GCA_018056145.1. Lineage (GTDB taxonomy): Bacteria > Armatimonadota > Zipacnadia > Zipacnadales > JABUFB01 > JABUFB01. The sequence continues at coordinate 2,852 of JAGPGE010000547.1, read as the reverse complement.
CGCTGACGCGGTGGAGAATAGCATAGTCCTGGAGCAGGTGGCGCAGATGGCGCTTATGGCCGAAGGACTTGCACCGGGCCTCGCGGCCATTGATGTGCACCTGCAGGACCGGCACTTCCTGCGCAAGCACGGATCCGGAGCGTACTACGGGCAGGAAACGCACGAAGGCTGATCTCACAGACCCCACAAGTCACCACACCTCTTCGCGGGAGGAACGACTATGTTGAGCAAGAAGACCACGCTGGGCGTCATCGTCGGGAACCGTGGGTTCTTCCCGGATCACCTGTGCGACGAGGGGCGCAAGGAGATTCTGTCGGTGCTGGAGGGTGCGGGATTCAGCACGGTCTGTCTCACGCCCGAGGACACCGCCTTCGGTTCGGTGGAGAGCCGTGAAGATGCGCGAAAGTGTGCGGATCTGTTCAGGAAGCACGCGGACGAGATCGACGGCGTGCTCGTGACATTGCCGAACTTCGGCGATGAGCGCGGCGTTGCCGAGACTCTCCGCATGTCCGGGCTGGACGTGCCGGTGCTGATCCAGGCGACCCCTGATGATCCCGCGAAGATGAGCCTCGCGGATCGCCGCGACAGCTTCTGCGGGAAGCTCTCGGTGTGCAATAACCTGACCCAGTACGGCATCGGTTACTCACTCACATCGCTGCACACGGTGGCGCCCTCGTCCCAGGACTTCCTGGCGGACCTGCAATGGTTCGGCGGCGTCTGCCGGGTAGTGAAGGGGCTCAGCAATGCGCGCATCGGGGCCATCGGCGCGCGTCCGGCGGCGTTCAACACAGTGCGCTTCAGCGAGAAGATCCTCGAGGCCCACGGGATCTCGGTGGAGGTCATCGACCTGTCCGAGGTCATGGGCCGCATCGAGCGCCTTGACGAAGCTGCGGTTGAGGTCCAGACCAGGCTGGCAGGTGTCAGGGAGTACATCAGCACGGAGGGAATCCCGGAAGCATCCCTGATGAAGATGGCCAAGCTGGCGCTGGTGATCGATGAGTGGATGGCGGAGAATGAGCTTGACGCCAGCGCAGTGCAGTGTTGGACGGCGATGGAAGAGTACCTGGGCGTTGTGCCATGCACAGTGATGAGTATGATGAGCAACCGCCTCATCCCCAGCGCCTGCGAAGTGGATGTCACCGGCGCGGTGGGCATGTATGCCCTGGCGCTTGCCTCCGGCGTTCCGGCGGCGCTTCTCGACTGGAATAACAACTACGGCGACGACCCGGACAAGTGCGTGCTGTTCCACTGCAGCAACCTGCCCAAGGACTGCTTCGCGCGGGTGCAGATGGGCGTGCAGGACATCATTGGCGGGACCGTGGGCGTGGAGAACACCTGCGGGACATGCGTGGGATCCATCAAGCCTGGGCCTTTCAGCTTCTGCCGGGTCTCCACGAACGATCTCGAAGGCGAGGTCTGCGCGTACCTGGGAGAGGGCGAGTTCACCGACGATCCGCTGGACACTTTCGGCGGCGCGGGCGTGGCCCGCATTGAGGACCTGCAGGGCCTCATGCGGTATATCTGCGAAATGGGATTCGAGCACCACGTGGCCATCACCCACGCGTGCGTTGCAGACGCCTTGCAGGAAGCCATGGAGAACTACCTGGGGTGGGACGTGTACTACCACGGGGCATGACCGCGCTGGGGCCCGGTCCGCTTCGCGGACCGCCCGGCAACCATGTCTCGACAGGGCGCATCCGGGGCGACGGTTTCCGCGGACCGTCGCCCCCGCCGATGCCTCAGGGCTCCACAATGGCGCGCAGCATGTCTCCGGGACGCGCAGCGGTTGCGTCCATTGCGGCGGAGACCTGGTCGAGACTGAACCGCTTGACTGGCAGCCAGCCCAGGGGCACGCGGCCCGAAGACACAAGCTCAAGGGCCTCCGAGAGTGTGTCCCTGGAGCGCCGGGAGAAGATGATCGTCAGTTCCTTGCGCCGCGGTAGATGGGCCTCGAAGCACACCGTTTCGGGCCGCGGAATGCCCACCACGACCACCTTGCCGCCGTGGTCCGCAAGTTCCAGGGCCTCCTCGGTAGCCCCGGATTCGCCGGAACACTCCAGCACCACGTTCCCGCGCCGGTTCTCCACAAGCTCTCGCCAGTTGGCCGAAGTCGAAGTTGCCCCGAGCTGCGCCGCAAGCTCCCGGCGGCCGCTCACGGGCTCCACAACGGTGACGTTCGCGACTCCGGACAGCCGCGCCAGGATCAGCGAGAACAGGCCGATGACGCCCGCGCCGAGGATGATGAGATGGTCCTCCGGCTTCGCATCGGCCAGGCGCACGGCATGCAGGGCAACCCCGAGGGGTTCCACCAGTGCTCCCTGCACGTAGTCCACGTTGTCGGGGAGGGCCTGCACGTTCATGATCGGGCAGGCTATGAACTCCGCAAGCGCACCATCGCGGGGTGGGAAGCTGGGGAAAACGATGTTGCGGCAGATGTTGTACTTGCCCTGGGCGCACATGTCGCAGCGGCCGCAATGCCAGCTTGGCTCCACGCCCACGCGCGTGCCGACAGCGGGAGCCATTACCCCTGGACCGAGCTGAACCACGTCGCCGGAAAACTCGTGACCCTGAATGATGGGCTCGGCGAGGGGCTTGCCACCGGCATCGCCGTCGGCATATAGGCGCCAGTCCGAGGGGCAGATGGCCACGGCGCGAACGCGCACGAGCACCTCACCGGGACCGGGAACTGGGTTCGGAACGTTCTCGATTCGCACGTCTCGAGCGGCATGGAGCCGGGCAGCTTTCATGGGAGGTCCTCGGATGTCTGAGTGCGCGTCGCGTTGCGCCCTGGCACCCCGCAAGTTTAGACAACCCGTCCCACACGCGCAAGGTGTGCCCGCAACGTGCGGGGA
>JAGPGE010000546.1 GCA_018056145.1 Armatimonadota bacterium | reverse complement strand
GCATTGACGTCCTCCGGGTGCTCTGCGGCGACGTGCGGTTTGTTCATGCCTTCCTGAAGCGCTCCGAAGGCCGGACTTGCTGGTCGAACGCCTCCATCAACCTCAAGTTCGCGAGCGGCGTCGTGGGTCATCTCACCGGAAGCTACGACATGACCACGCGGCATCCCATGGAGCGCACTGAAATCGCGGGGACGAGGGGACGCCTGGTCTTCGAGAACGTGTTCGAAGACCTCTGGTTCTACCCCCACGACTCGGACGAGATCACCCACATTCACAACCCCATCTTCGGGGGCATAAAGAGCTTCGACGACACATTTCGCGTGCGAATACATCGCTTCTGCGAGCAGATTGCTGAAGGTGCCTCGCCCGATTGCGTGGAAGGATCTGGCTTGGATGGTCTCCTGGCCCAGGAGACCATTGAGGCCGCGATCCGCAGCCACGCGAGCGGGCAGGTGGAGCAGGTTCCACCCCAATGACCAGGCGCCTTGGCGCCCAATACCAGGGAGGCCATCGATGGCAAAACGTGGTTTCACGCTGATTGAGTTGCTGGTCGTCATCGCGATCATCGCGATTCTCGCGGCAATCCTCTTCCCCGTGTTCGCACGGGCGCGCGAGAAAGCCCGGCAGGCGAGTTGCCAGTCCAACTTGAAGCAAGTCACGCTCGGTTACCTCATGTACGCACAGGACTACGACGAGTGGTTTCCCGGCTTCCTGACGGGTTCCACAACCGGCACTCGCTATGCCTGGTATGATGTGATCCAGCCCTATATCAAGAACCGCCAGGTCTATATCTGCCCCAGCTCTCTCCTGTACCTGGCCCCGAACCGCTACACGACATCGCAGAACACGGCGACCGAGTACTACGGTATGAACTCGGCGTTCATCAAGATCCCGGCCGAGAAGTACCTGGTCGCGGACGCCGGCGGCGACAACCCCACTGGCGTCTGGGGAAGCCGGGCCTGCATGGTCTACAGCCCCTATCTCGACACTGCGGCCGATGGAAGCTGGAACAGCTGCCGGGGCCACCTGTGGCCGATCCACAATGAGACCGCCAACATCGGCTTTTGCGACGGCCACGTGAAGGCGATTAAGCCGGACACTGACAAGTACGGTGACACCACGGCCGGCCGCAACCGCTACTGGACGGCAACCACCGAGTAACGCCGCATTCTGGCCCGCACACATGGCCCGGACGCTCTGTCCGGGCCGTTTTCATGGAGACTGGCCGAACGGACCCGATTCCCCGAAACTTATGGTCGCGGCGAGTATCCAAAGGCAAGGGCGCCAACCCATCCGCATAGCGCCGACCCGACGCATTACTGCCGGCTTGCACACCATGGAGGACTGAGTCGTGAACCGTCTCACCGCATTGCTCATCGCAGGAACCATATTCCTTTGCGCTGTCTCGCTTCCGGCGTTCGGCGACCGGGCGAAGATCGTCGGGTCGGTCCTCGACGCCCGAAGCGGGGTGGCGGTGACCGTCCACCCTGTCAGTCTACAGCAGGGCCGCGAGACCCTGGTGCGGACCCTCACGGACCGTCTGGGCAAGTTTGCGCTTGAGTTCAACGTGAAGCCCGGGGACCCGCTCACCATCCACACGGGCTCGACTACCGGCTACCTCCCCGCCCAGGGCGCGGTGGAGCCGAACACCGAGATCGCGATCAAAGTAATGCCCCGCTGGGCAACGATTATCGGCATCGTCACCGACCGCGACACTGCCCGGGGCTTGGGCGATATCCCTATCCAGGCCGGCCGGGGCGACAAGCCTCTGCAGGACCACTGGGCTTCCACGAAGACGGACGCTACAGGCGTGTTCATGATGAAAGTCCCGGCCTTCGAAGAGGACGACGTCACCCGCCCGGTGCTGGACCTGTGGCTTTCCATCAATGACGGCGAGGAGGCCAGCTCGGGCCACGCGGTAGTCGTTACCGACAACCTGGCGCTCTGGGCCTGGCCCGATCCCACCCAGCCCACACGGCTCGAGATCTCGCTGCCTTCGGCCGCCGCAACCGGGCTGACAATCGCGGACGTGCTCGAGATCAAGCTTCCGGACGCCCTGAAGGAACGAGCGGCCGCGGCCCCTGTGGCTCCGGCGCCCGTGCCTGCCGCTCCGGTTGCAGCGCCGGCGGGGACCTCGGTGACCGCGCCGACGATGGGCATGCCCGTGATCACGCAGGGCGAGTTCATCTGGGTCTGCCCGGTGACGGGGCAGAAGTACAAAGTAACCATCACGCCGATCGATTAGCGCTAGCGCATCCATCCCACAGGGGCCAAGATCCGCGGGAGACGCTTCCCGCGGCTTTGCCTTGCATCCGAACGAACCCAGCGGAGGGTCTCATGAACGTCCTGTTCATCGCCATCGACACACTGCGCGCCGACTACCTGAGCTGCCACGGCCACCACAGGCCCACCAGCCCGCACATTGACCGTCTCGCCGCAACTGGCGTGATCTTCGGGGAGTTCATCGCACCCCACATACCCACTCATCCCGGCTACACGACCATGTTCACCGGGAAGGACACGTTCACCCACCAGATCGTCACCCAGGGCGGGAAGCTGGAACTGGAGGAGAGCATCAGGACGCTGCCCCAGGTACTCCAGGACCGCGGGTACTTTACGGCTGCCGCCGACAACCTCGGCCGCTGGTTCCGCCGGGGGTACGATGTCTACGAGGGCTACCAGTGGAACCACGACCCGAACGGCGCCTGGCGCAAGGCTGAAGCTGTCAACGAGACCGCCATGCGGGTGCTGGACCAGTGCGAGGGCCAGGACAAGCCCTGGTTCGCTTTCGTCCACTACTGGGACCCGCACACCCCGTACCTTCCCCCGCCGCCTTTCAACCGCATGTTCTACCATGACGACGAAACCGCCGAGCGCCACACCAGTGCGGTCGAGATGATGACCAACTATCCGGCATTCATGTACTACTTCAATGAGTGGATGCCCGGCTGCCGCGACGTGGAGTTCCCCATCGCCCAGTATGAGGCCGAGATCGCCTACTGTGATTCGGTGATGGCCAAGCTGTTCGACCGCCTCTACCGCATGCGGGATGCCGACGACACGCTGATCGTCATCACGTCCGACCACGGCGAAGAGCTTCACGAGCACCAGATGTGGTTCGACCACCACGGGCTCTACGAGACGAACCTGCACGTCCCGCTGATCATGGTTCATCCGGAGCGCATTCCGCCGGGGCTGCGCCTGGGGGGCCTCACGCGCCACCAGGACCTCCCGGTGACGATCCTGGACATGCTGGGCCTGTCAGACGCCGCCGAAGAGGAGGCCATGGAAGGCATCAGCATGCTACCGCTCATCGACCAGCGCAACCACGCAGGCACTACTGACCGGGTGTTCATCCTGGAGAACGCGTGGATGAAGAAGCGGGGCTTCCGCACAAAGAAATGGAAGTTCTTCGAGTCCCTGTATGACGAACTGCACAAACGCCCGCCCTTCGAGCTGTATGACCTGACCGTGGACCCAATGGAGCAGAACAATCTGGCAGAGGCACTGCCCGAAGTGCGGGATGCGTTCAAGGCCGACCTGGACGCCCACGTGGCGAAGCGTACCGCTCAGACCGGCAAGCCCGACCCACAGAGCTACCAGAACATCACGCTGACCCACGTCGGCAACGTGAACATCGCGGTGCCCAAGGATCAGGTGTTGGAGAAGGACTGAGGGGGAACGGTCGGGAGATGAGAACGGGACCGGGGACGGGCAATCGCCGACGATGCGAGCGCCGTCCCCGGTTCGGTTCTGGTGGGCCCTGGCCGGGCGCCGCGCCGCCTTCGACGCCGTTCTTGCCCGGCGCCGCAGGCTATTGTTTGAGCGAGCTTGCTCGCGACGCCGTTCCTCGTTCGCGCTCTTCAGCCGCGTGGGGCGGGCGTCTCGCCCGCCGACGTCGCCGTCTGCCGTCTGCCGAGCGGGGGCTCGTGCCCTGTCTTCCGTCCACCCTCTCAGGTGCGGTAGCCCGTCACGCCCCCGCGACCCGCGGCATCCACACCGGCTCCTTGCCCATCTCCGCCCACAGGAGCTTCAGCAGCAGGTCCCGCTTCAGGTCCTGGTGCGCCGGGCTGTCCCACAGGTTGTTGACCTCGCTCGGATCTTCGGCGAGGTCGAACAGCTCCCCATAGGTCTGCCGGTAGTACGCGGTAATCTTGTACCGGTCATCCACGTAGGTCTTCACATGGATCGTATCCACTTCGTGCCGGTTCTCGACCAGCACATGGTCCCGCGCCTGCGCCTGTTCCCCCCTGAGCACCCCGGTCTGATCGACGCCGGTCATCCACCATGGGATATCCAGGCCCGCCATACCCAGGAAGGTGGGCGCGAAGTC
>JAGPGE010000545.1:2938-4337 GCA_018056145.1 Armatimonadota bacterium | reverse complement strand
GTATTATCCTTGTCGCCGGCCCTTCCCGTCGGTGGGACAGACAAGCCTGCTTGTCCGCCTAGCCGTCTGCAGGACGGGCGAGTGTGGCCGCCTGCCGTTCGTAGCTGTCTGTCGCAGTCTGGAAGGGCCCCATGGGGAAAGCGCGTCGGCCACGACGCGCCGGGGCGAGGCCGCCGTCCGCCTACCACGGACTCCCCTGCGCCCGCGTGGTCACTTCCACCGGCAGCTCCCCTTCCACCGTCACCTGCGCCATCTCCCCGAGTCCCGTCAGGTTCAGCCACGGCACCTTTCCCGCGTTCCAGTCAGCATAGGCCAGCAGCGGAATCCGTAGTTCATCCCGCACCGGGGCCACGGACACCTTCCCCGCCGCCCTGTCCACCTGCAGGCCGGCCAATGCCGGGCCGATCCCGAAGGCCGCCGTGCCCCTCGGGTAGTAGTCCAGCGAGATGTGGTCGCTGCCGTAAACATACACGTCGGTGAAGCATCCGCGCTTGTCCTGGTTGATGTACCGCTGCAGGTTCTGGTAGCGCTCCATGTTCCCGCCCATGTCCATCCCCAGGTAAGCCGCCGCCATGTCTCGCCAGATATTCTGCGACACCCACATGTTGTTCTCGCGGTCCGAATGGGGGCTGCCGTACTGTTTCAGCGTGGCCAGCGTCGAGGTCTCGATGTCACGCCTCATGCGCTCGAGGTTGATCTCCGGGATCTTCAGCCCCGACCGCATCGGGTATAGCAGGCCGTTGCTGGCGTAGATCGAGTACCCATCCCACCCCTGCACCGGCTTGTACGTGGGCTGCTGGTAACCGTACCCTCCGTATGCCCCGCCCTGGAACTGACCGCCGCCCTGCCAGTCGCTGTTGTTCCACATGTCCTCCTGCTGCGCGGGTGGAGTGCGCCGCCAGGGGTCCTGCGCTGGCGGCTCGTACTGCTTAGGCGGCTGGTTGAGTGTCACCGCGTAGTGGTCATCCAGCCACGCCTCCTCATCCAGCGTCTGTGCGATGAGCCGCGCCTGCCGCCGCCATTCCATCGCCAGGTCATCCCGGTTCAGCAGGTCCGCCATCTGCTCGCCGCACCGAAACGCCGCCAGCGCCCGCACCGCGAGATATGTTTGGTCCTTGGCGTACTGGATCGCCGCCGAGCCCTGATCGATGGTGTTGTACGTGCCCTCTTCGTGGAACCCATCCCCGTCCGTGTCGCACCGGATCACATGCGCCAGCAGTTCCTCCACATGCGGGAACAACTCGCGCACAAGCCCGCCGTCCGCGGTCTGCCGCCAGTAGTGATGCAGTAGCAGCACGAAATTGGTGTTCTCCTCCACTTCCATGTCATGCCCGTACTTCATCCCATTGGCCGACAGACCCATGCCCATGTCATGGGACAACACCCCCTCGCGGATGTA
>JAGPGE010000545.1:0-2838 GCA_018056145.1 Armatimonadota bacterium | reverse complement strand
TCCAGCAGGATATACGGCGCGCAGGACAGCTTCAGATCCCGCGGGTAGAAGGGCGCCTGAAAGCGGTAGGTCACCTCGAGCGGCAGGTCCGGCGCCTTGCAGGTGTAGGTGAGCGAGGTGAGCGTCTGTTCCTGGCGGATCTCAGGGAACGCCCTCAGCCGCCCGTTGAAGGGCAGCGAGTACCACACCTTATCCTCCCCGGTCCCGCAGCCCACCCCGTAATACACCGCGGTCTTCGGGATCTCGTACAGGGCCGGGTCCTTTTCGAAGTACGCCACGTTGTAGTCCGCATGCCCGAGCGCAGTCTGCCTGCACAGCCCCTTCTGCGGCCGGGGATTGATGCAGATGCGCGACCCGAACCGACTGATCGCCGTCTCGTAAACATTGTGCATATGCGCCGAGTCCCGAGTCACCGTCCCCAGTAGCAGTTCCGGGCCGTCCCCCGCGCCGATCTCCAGCGACCAGTCGGTGGTGTAAAGCTTGAAGAAGCTGATCTTAGCGTTCTCCACCTTGCCGCGGAAGCCCAGCGTCAACGAACCGTTTTCCGGTACCCGGACGGTTGTCGAGACCACCACGGCCTCATCCGGACCTCCCCATTCCAGGATGTCGAAGTTTTCGAACAGCGTCTCATCATTGAGCACGATGTCGAACACGCGCTCCCCGGTTTCACGGTACTTCAGCTCGCAGAACCCCAGCTTAAGCCGGGCGATACCGGGGGGCAGACCGGTCAGCACATAGCTGAAATCCCGCCCATAGCGCTCCTTCTGGAACTTCGCATCATCGGTGGTCTCCAGCACGGGTCGGGTCTCGGTCCAGGTCTGGGTCTGGCCGCGCAATTCCACCTCCACCGGGCTATACTCCTCGGCGAAAGCAAGCATCGGCGCGAGGCTGGCCAGGCAGGCGGCACAGATCAGGGCAAGTCTCGTCATGTGGGGGCTCCTGAGACGGCAGGGGTGGGCCGAGTACGTCACCTATCCTTGATGAGAACGCCTTACCAGACTACATGTTTCCCCATTTCGGGCCCCAGCACCTCCAAAACCATCATGACGCCCGTCTCCCGCTATTGACTCAACCGCCGTTCGGGTTCACTATTAGGGCTCATATCTGGCCGGTCGCCGGAGATCGGCCCGAACCCAACCCGGACCCCACGGAGGCCCTTCCCCATGCTCAGAATCGGTATCGTGGATTGCGACACGTCCCATGTTGTGCAGTTCACCATGCGCCTCAACCATGTGGAGATCGACCAGGAGCAATGGGTCGATGGCGCGAACGTCGTCGCCGCCGTTCCCCTGCCCTCGGCCATCCTCGAGCAGGCGAAGATCGATGAGTACGTGGAGAAGCTCCGCGGCTGGGGAGTGCAGATCGTCGAGAAGCCCGAGGACCTGCTGGAGATGGGCCTGGACGGCGTCTGCATCGAAGCCGTGGACGGTTCGGTCCACCTGGAACGCGCGAGACCCTTCCTCGAAGCCGGAATGCCCCTGTACATCGACAAGCCCTTCACCACCTCCAGCGCCGACGCCAAGGAAATCCTCCGCCTGGCCCGCGAGAACAACGTGCCCGTCTTCTCCACCTCCAGCCTGCGCTTCGGACTGGAAGTCGTCGAGGTCCTCGAAGACGCCGAGGGCAAGTACGGCAAGGTCATCGGCGCCAACTGCTGGAGCCCTGCCAGCCTGCACGACCGCAACCCCGGCCTGTTCCACTACGGAATCCACGCGGTGGAGCCCCTCTTCACCCTCATGGGCGCGGGATGCGACTACGTGCACACGATCTGGCAGGATGGCGCCGAGGTCACCGTCGGCGTGTGGGATGACGGACGCATCGGCACCGTGCGCGGCACCCGCGCCGGAGCCCACGCGTACGGCTTCACCGCCTGGTGTGAGAAGCAGGTCGTAACCACATCCATCAACGCCGGCATGATCTACCGTGAGCTGCTGAAGAAAATGGTGGAGATGTTCCAGACCGGCGTGCCGCCGGTTGACCTGCAGGAGACCCTTGAGCTGGTTGCTTTCATCGAAGCCGCCATGGAGTCCCAGGCGAAGGACGGCGCAAAGGTGAAGCTGAACCGGTAGAGTAGGTCCGGCCGTCCGCCTTTGCCGAAGTGCGCGAAAGGGCGCCCGCCTCACAGGCGCCGCAGACGCTCTGTGGACTTGTGGGAGCGGGCTTGCCCGCGAAGTCGTTGTCCGTTCGCCTTGCCGTCCGCCGTTCGGTTCCGCAGCGGCGCGAGCCTGCGATGCGTCTGGCCTCTGCGACGAGAACCTAGGGCGTCGCGGGCAAGCCCGCTCCTACAATGTGCACGCTCGTGAACGCCGTCCGCCTTTGCCGAAGTGCGCGAAAGGGCGCCCGCCTCACAGGCGCCGCAGACGCCCTGTGGACGTGTAGGAGCGGGCTTGCCCGCGAAGTCGTCGTCCGTCCGCCTTGCCGTCCGCCGTTCGGTTCCGCAGGGGCGCGAGCTTGCGATGCGTCTGGCCTCTGCGACGAGAACCTGGGGCGTCGCGAGCAAGCCCGGTCCGACAATGTGCCCGCTCGTGAACGCCGTCCGCCTTTGCCGAAGTGCGCGAAAGGGCGCCCGCCTCGCAGGCACAGCAGACGCCCTGTGGACTTGTAGGAGCGGGCTTGCCCGCGAAGTCGTTGTCCGTTCGCCTTGCCGTCCGCCGTTCGGTTCCGCAGCGGCGCGAGCCTGCGATGCGTCTGGCCTCTGCGACGAGAACCTAGGGCGTCGCGAGCAAGCCCGGTCCGACAATGTGCCCGCTCGTGAACGCCGTCCGCCTTTGCCGAAGTGCGCGAAAGGGCGCCCGCCTCGCAGGCACAGCAGACGCCCTGTGGACTTGTAGGAGCGGG
>JAGPGE010000544.1 GCA_018056145.1 Armatimonadota bacterium | reverse complement strand
GAACTGGACACCGCCAACTTCACGGTGGAGTATGACACCGGCGACATCGGCGTGATCAGCATCACCTGGGGCCTGCCGCGGGGGGTGCAGACCGGCAGTTTCGAGGACCTCATCGGCCCGAGCGGCGTTATCGATATCCAGGGCCTGAAGACGCTGACCCTCAAGACCCGCGGGGGTGAGGAGATCTTCGACGACCTGGACGCCGACATGTACGCAAAGCAGTTGCAGGCTTTCGCGCGGTCGATCCGGGAAGACCTGCCGGTCCCGGCCAGCGCGGAAGACGCCCTTGCGGCGCTCAAGGTGTCCCTCGCGGTGATCGAGTCCGCGCGCACGCATGAGGTTGTGAAGCTGTAGCGTAACGGGTCGCCATGGAAGTGGCCGCAAGCGGGGGACTGGCGCCCGAGACCGCGCCTCATCCGGGATCAGCGCCTGTACCCGTCTGCGGGCCGTTGGTGATGCCTCCCCCTCATGTGCGGCACGCCCCGTGGGACCCTGTCGGCTGGACGGCGCCGACATCCCACGGCTGGCGGCAACAGCCCACCGGGGACGGCCAATCGTTAGCTCACACGCCACTCAGGAGACAGACATGACGCACGACGCGCCCTTCGATGTCATCGGGCTGGGTGGGGTCTGTTGGGACATCCTCGCCACCGTCCCCCGCTACCCGGAGCTCGACGAGAAGATGGAGATGCAAGAGTTCACCCAGCAGGGCGGCGGCCAGGCGGCCACGGCCATCGTTGCCGTCGCGCGTCTTGGCGGGAAGGCGGCCATCTGCGGGCGCATTTCCGACGACGAGTTCGGGGCGAAGAACCTCGCGGAGTTCCGGCGCGAGGGCGTCCACACGGACATGCTCCAGATCGTTCCCGGCCACACGTCGCACTTCGCCTTCTGCGTGGCCGAACTGGGCGCCGGGCACCGCACCATCTTCTGGAAACACGGAACGGTCGCGAAGCTCACCGCCGAGGACATCGACCGCGAGGCCGTCCTGCGCTGCAAATGCCTCCTGCTGGATGCCCACCATTCCGCCGCGTCCATCGGCGCCGCGCGCTGGGCAAGGGACGCCGGGGTCCCAACGGTGCTGGACATGGAGCGCCCGCACCCCGACAGCCAGGCGCTACTGGAGACCTGCGACTACCCGATCCTCCCGGCCTGCTATGCCACCCTCCTCACGGGGCTTGCGGATCCCGTGGATGCCGGCTGGAAACTCCATCGCGACCTGGGGCGGCTGGTAATCGTGACCCTCGGCGTGAAGGGCGCCTGCGCCTTCGCCGATGGGGAACTGCTCCAAGTGCCGGCCTTCGAGGTGAGCCCGGTTGTGGACACCACGGGCGCGGGGGACGTGTATCACGGCGCGTTCGCGTACGGGCTCACGCTGGGGTACGCCCTGGAGGAGAACATGCGCTTCGCGGCGGCAGTGGCAGCCCTCAAATGCCGGGCCCTCGGGGGCAGGACCGGGATACCCTCGTTCGCCGAAGCACGGGAGTTCATGGACCGGAGCTGAGCACCGGCGTGGCGAGCAGCACTGCTTGTCCCGCGGCGCTGCTCGCCCTCGCAAACCTGTAGGCAACTTGATCTACTTGTGGATCGCCCGGCCAAGCACATCCAGCGCTGCCTCGCCGGTGACTTCAGACAGCGTCGGGTGGTTGTGGATCGTGTTCGCAACATCTTCAGCGGTCAAGCCGTTGGCCACCGCAAGGGTCAACTCGGCCATGAGTTCCGTCACTTCCGGACCGACCCCGCACGCGCCGATGACCTTGCCCGTCGCCGCATCGGCGATGATCTTCACCAGGCCCTCCCTCTCCCCTATCGCCGATGCCTTGCCGATGGCCGAGAACGGGAAAGACCCGACTTTGACCTCGATCCCCTGCTCTTTGGCCTGGTGCTCTCGCAGGCCCACGGAGGCCACTTGCGGGTAGGTGTAGATCGCCGCGGGCACCGCGCCGTAGTCCATGTGGCCGCCCTCGCCGAACATGGTCTCCACCGCGGCCACCGCTTCGTGTGACGCCTGGTGCGCCAGGCCAATTCCCCGCAGGCAGTCGCCCGCCGCGAAGATCGAATCCACTCCGGTGCGCAGGTGCTCGTCCACGGTGATCCGCCCGCGGTCAACCTCGACGCCCACTTCCTCCAGGCCGATGTCCTTCGTCTGCGCGCGGCGACCCGCCGCCATGAGCACCGCGTCGGCCGGGATCGATTTCTCCTCGCCATCCTGCTCGTACACCAGGCGCTTGCGGCCGTCGGCGTCCTCAATGGCCGTGCACTTCGCGCCAAGCACGATGCTGATGCCCGACTTCTTGAAGGACTTGGCCAGGACGTCGGTGACTTCGGGGTCCTCCGTCGGCACGATGCGGTCCAGCATCTCGACGATCGTGACCTTCGCCCCGAACTGGTTGTACACGTATGCAAACTCGCAGCCGATGGCCCCCGCGCCGATGATCGCCAGGTCCTGGAAGGGCCCCGGAAGGGTGACCGCATCGTCGCTGGTGAACACGCCGTCGCTGTCCGAGCCGGGAATGGGCAGCACGAAGGGCGCCGAACCAGTGGCCACGAGGATAAAGCGCGCACCGATGGTCTTCTCCTGCCCCTTAGGGGAAGTGACCGTGACCTCGTTTGGCCCGGTGATGCGCCCCCGGCCGTTGGCCGAGACGATCTTGTTCGCCTTGAACAGCCCCTGCACCCCGCTCACAAGCCCGGTCACGCAGCGCCCGGCGTGCTTGCGCACCGCGTCCAGGTCCACTTGGGGCTCGCCGAAGGTGACGCCGAAACGCCTCCCGCCCTTGGACTGCTCCAGCAGGTGCGCGCAGTGAATCAGCGCCTTGCTGGGGATGCAGCCGCGGTTGAGACAGGTGCCGCCGACTTCCCGCTCCTCGATAACAGCCACTTTCGCGCCAAGTTGCGCGGCGCGGATTGCCCCGACGTAGCCTGCCGGGCCGGCGCCGATGACGACCAGGTCAAAGTCAGACATCAGAGAACCTCCGAGGGTATCTTGGCCGGGCAAACGCCGGCAGGTTGGGTCTTAGTCTGGAACAAGAACAGCCTTCACCGCCTGGCGCGACCGGACCGCCTCCAGCGCCTCATTCGCGGCTGATCGCGGGAAGCGGTGGGTCACCAGCCGGTCCAGCGGGAAACGCCCCGACTGCACCAGCGATACTGCCTGGTACAGGTGCCGCGCGTCCGACACCCATACGCCCTGCAGCCGCGCGTTCCTGCGCGCCAGTTTCTCGTAGACGTCGATGCAGACCTCTCCCAGCGGCGAGGCAACCCCCGGCAGGGCCACGACCCCGCCCGGCGCCACCAGCTCCAGCGACTGCTCGACGCTGCGCGCATTGCCGGCGCAGTCGAGAACCACGGGGAAAGGCTCCGTCTCGCCGGGCGCAAGGTCACTGGTCAGAGCGGTGATGCAGCCCATCTCCGCGGCCAGCTCGAGACGGGAGCGGCTGCGCTCAGTGCCTGCCACCACTACTTCGGATGCCCCCAGGCTCAGGGCGAAGGCGGCGCTGAATAGCCCCAAGGGGCCGGGACCGATCACCAGCACACGGTCGCCCAGCTGAACTCCCGCCAGCTCGATCCCGTGGGCCGCGGTGGCCCCGCTGCAGGTGGCGGGCACAATGGTGGCCGGGTCGGTCCCGGGCGGCAGGATCAGCACTTCGCTGCGCGGCCTCACGTAGAGGGCTTCACTGTAGCAGCCATTGAGCCAGTACGGCTCCCGCGCGGACAGGGAGATCCCGTACACCTGCCTGCTGGGGCAAAGCGAGGACTCCCGGCGCACGGCGCAGTAATTGCACTGTCCGCAGGTGATGCCCCGGTTCCAAACCACCAGGTCGCCCGGACACACCGGCCTGCCCAGGAGATCAACGCGCTCCGGGTCGCAGTCGATGACGGTCCCGACGCCCTCATGGCCGGGAATCAGGGGCAGGAGGTCGTCCCCGACCCGGGGATCATGGCGGTCAATGATCTCCAGGTCCGACCCGCAGATGCCCGCCGCCTCAATGCGCACCAGCACCCCGCCGGGCTCGATCTCGGGCACCGGAAGGTCAGCCGGCTCCAGCGGCTGTCCGAACTGCCGGAGTACCATGGCCCGCGCGGTTGACGGCCTCATTGGACCCTCCCCGGCGGAAGCGGGCACATCTTTGGTTCAAGCGAGTGCAGGTTCCTGTGGAAAACCTTGTGCATACTGGTGATAACTCCGAACCGGACACAATTTCGTTCAGAACGAGCAGAACAGACGTATGTAAGCATCGCATTAGCGCGTAAAAACCGTGGTTTTCGGCTGCAACTGTGCAGAGAACAGGCCTAAAGCTAGACTCACTTACTCAGAAATGCTCTGTGAACTCATCGCCAC
>JAGPGE010000543.1 GCA_018056145.1 Armatimonadota bacterium | reverse complement strand
GCCCCGAGACAACGCCGGAGGAACGCGACGTGTCCGTGGCGGCCATGCCGATCCGCGATGCCCGCACGCTCCAGCCGGTGCACATTCCCCACAAGGAGGGCCGGCAGTTCTGGGTCACGCTGAAGGTGCCGGATGACGCCGCGGCGGGCAGGTATGCGGGAACGGTGGAGTTGTGGTCGGTGGGCAAACTCCTGGAGACGCTGGATGTTGAGCTGGAAGTGCTGCCCTTCGATCTCGAACCGAATCCCCTGGAGTCCAGCATCTACTTCCACTGGGGCATAACCATGGACGTGGATGGACAGGGCACCGTCCAGCACGGCAAGCGCAGCCCGGCGCAGTTCAAGGCGGAGCTTGAGAACTTGCTGGCTCACGGCGTGGACAACCCGACTTTCAGCGTGCGCTACAACACGGGCTGGCTGCCCCTGGAGCTTCGGCTGCGCCAGGAGGTGGGCATGCGCACCGGCAACATGTACTACCTCGTCGGCCCGCATTCCACGCCGGATGCCGAAGCCCGGGAGATCATGGACCTCGCGAGGAGCTTCGGGTTCGAGCAGGTGTACTTCTATGGCGACGACGAAGCCCATGGAGACGCGCTCCGGGCACAGCGGGACAGCTGGCAACGCATCCGGTCTCTGGGCGGCCGCGTGTTCGTGGCAGGCTCGCGCAACCAGAATTTCCCCATCGTTGGCGATGTGCAGGACCTGCTTGTGTGCTATGGAACGCCCACGAAAGAAGAGGCCGCGCTGTGGCACAGCAAGGGGCACAAGATCTTCTGCTATGCAAATCCCCAGTCTGGCATTGAGGAGCCCGAGACCTACCGGCGCAACTTCGGCCTGCTCCTTGCTGCCAATGACTACGACGGCGGCATGACCTACATCTACTACCACGGCTGGAATGACTTTAGCGGGACGACTTACCGGCAGCACAACTTCGTCTATCCCACTGTTGACGGCGTGATCGACACGATTCAGTGGGAGGGCTACCGCGAGGGCATAACGGACTTGCGCTACCTGGGCACGCTGCGCAAGGCGATCCGGGAAGCCTCTGCGAGGGGCGGCGAATCAGCCCGACACGCCCGGCGGGCCCAGGAATTCGCGGGTTCAATGGATGTTAGCGGCGACCTTGACGCGCTGCGTGGGGAGATGATCCGCTGGATACTGGCGCTGTCCGGGAGTTGATCGCCGCGCATCCCGGCCGTGAGTAGAAGATCCCGTAGCCTGTGAACTGGAATGCCCGGCTGCTTAGCGAGCGCGGACAGGCGCGGACTGGCGACGGCCGGCGGATAGGAGGCGCCGGCGACATCGCTTCTCCAGCCTGCAGACGCGATTCGGGGACGGCTTGGATGACGCAGAGCGACCATTCCTGAAATGACCGCGGAACCCTACCTCGCGTCACGGAGAGCGGGCAGTCTGATGTCGCCAGAACAACTGCGGGGCGGCATCGCCTGTTGGCTGATGCCGCCCCGGGAACAGGATGCCATGAGTTCTCGCGGCACTTGGAGCTTGTGATCTGTTTTCGGAGCGAGCCGGGAAGTAACCCTCCCAGGGCCTCCCGCCGTCGTCGGCGGATGTGGCTTACAGGGTCGGGTTCCAGTGTGCCGGGTTCGTCAGGTTGTCCTGCACTGTGAACTGCCCGTCGCGTCCGGTCTTGAACCACTTGACGTGTCCGTCCACCATGACGATGTTGGAGCCGCCATTGTGGCACGGGTTCATCCAGTGCGGGTATGCGGGGTCATTCGCCTGGCCGCTGCAGCACCCTTCGTTGCTGGCGAGCTAGCCGCCACACCAGCGCAGGGTTACGTTGGTGCGGTGATCCGCGTACATGACCGTCGAGGAGGGTTGCTGGCAGACGCCCAGCTTGCCGCCGCTGCCCCAACCGTCGAGGGAGCGGTTCCAACCGTAAGAGAATCGTCGGCAGTCGTCGCAGCTGGGGCATTCCCACAGCTGCCGGTTCTTGATGTAAGGCTGGATGGGTTGGGGCCCGCCACTGCCGCAGAACTCGCCGGCCATGAAACAGCCGCTGATGGTATTGCAGTTCGTGGGGGGTTGGAAGCGTTCGTTGTTGTCCTGCACGTACATGAGGGTTCCGAGGGCGATCTGCTTGAGATTGCTCAGACAGGTCGACTGTCGGGCTTTCTCGCGGGCTCTGGCGAACACGGGGAAGAGGATCGCTGCCAGGATCGCGATTATGGCGATCACGACCAGCAGCTCAATCAGGGTGAAACCGCGGCTCCTCATCTGCGATCACCTCGCAGTTCGGCCCGACCGCGACGCCTGAAGGTGCCATTGCAGCCGGTGCCGACCGACTACCACGGACTAAAGTATATTACCACCGAGGGGCGTGTGTGTAAATACCGCCTTTGCGAGGCGGTTGAGCTGGTAACATACATGGGTTACAGCGGTCAGGGAGGGTGGCGGCGTCCCCCAGTTGGACGGCTGGGGAGATGTCGTCGCCGTTGTCGTGCCGTGCCCCTGCCCCCCGCGGGGGGCAGCGTGGCGATGCTCAAAGCGTCGGACTCTCCACGGGTGTGTGATGCGCGAACTGCTGCTGGCAACGCGAGCACCATGCGTCATCGCCCAATCCGTCTGACACTGAGGAGGCCCCGAAATGGCGACCGTATTGAGGCAGCGCGCTGCCGAGCCCTTGTCGATCCCGAAGCGCGGACGCGGTGAACTGACCGCAGGCGTCACTTGCCTAGCGCTCCTCGCCGTGATCCCACTGTGCACCCTGTGCATTTCCCTTCCTGCGTTCGCCGGAACCTACTATGTGAGCACCGCGGGAAGCGACACCGCACCGGGCACTCTCGACGCCCCTTGGAGAACCATCCGAACCAGCGTCACCAGGCTGCAGGATGGAGACGTCCTGATCGTTCAGCCTGGCACTTACTACGAAGGCAACATAAACACCGGCATACACGCCACACCCATCACCATCCAGGCCGCCGTGCCTCGCGAGGCGATCATCGACGGCACCGGCCACAACTGGTTCGGCATCGGGGTCAATGACCCCAACCCGCCGCGCTACCAGGGCTGCAGGCTGATCGGACTGAAGATACAGAATCAGAAGATAGGCATCGGTTGTCAGACCACGGCTGACGACTTCTACATCGAGAACTGCGAGATTACAGGTTGCACAAACTCAGCCATCCACTGCTATTCCGGCAGCAACTGGACCGTGCGCAATACCTACGCCCACGGCAACAGGAACGGCATCTGGTTCGGGGTCAAGGGCGTCTCAGGCGTGAGCGGTGTGTTGGTGGAAGACTGCCTCTGTGTCGATAACACGAACCCCACGGACCCCAATACGGATGGCGTGCTGGTGGAGGAACTCTGTGGGGACACCGTCGTCCGGCGGTGTACCGCCTCCGGACATGGAGACCAAGGCTTCGACATCAAGCCCAACGCGGCCCTGGTCGAGCGCTGCCTGTCCCATGGCAACATGGGCGGCTTCAAGCTGTGGGGTGAGGGCATTCGCTTGGTCAACTGCATGGCCCGCAACAACGCCGGCACCGGCCTCAAACTCATGGGTGACCGGACCGAACTATGGAACTGTACAGTCGCATATAACGAAACCGGTCTCCGGCCGCAGGCCCCCGACAACAGCACCGTTGTCGTCCGGAACACCATTGTCGCCTTCAACATGAACAAGCAGTACACAACGACCCTGTTCGACGACGACTACAATCTCTACTGGGTTCCCGCCGGTCAGCCGATGTGGCGCTTTTTCATCGGGGACGAGATGCACGACTACACCGTCGATGACTTGGCCGCGGGAAGCCTGGCAATCGGGCCGCACACCCTGCTCGCAGACCCGCAATTCGTGAATGCGGCCGGGGGAGATCTGACGCCGGGTGCACAAAGCCCGGCCATCGCGGCGGGGGTCTGGGCGGAGTTCCTCACTGAGGACCTGCTGGGGAATCCGAGGCGCATCGGGGCGCCACCGGACATCGGAGCGGTCAGTACCTGGACCGGGCCCCCAGCACCCTCCGTGAACGCCGTATCGCCCGACACCGGGGTCAATGCCGGCCCCGTGCAGGTCACGATCACAGGGGCGGGCTTCCGCGTCGGGTCCACCGCGAAACTTACCCGGGCGGAACACGCGGACATCACCGCGACAGGCACGGTTGTCGATGGTCCCGGGCAGATCCATTGCACCTTCGACCTGTCCCGGGCAGCTCTCGGGGACTGGACCGTGGTCGTTACGAATGAGGACGGCCAGTACGGGAAGCTCATTGACGCCTTTTCCGTGACGGGTGAACTGCACTGCCCCCCAAAGTCCGGACAGCGGTCAAGCCCTTGATAGATCGGTTTCGGCTCATTACAGTGGGGTTCATGCAGCCCCCG
>JAGPGE010000541.1 GCA_018056145.1 Armatimonadota bacterium | reverse complement strand
GAGCAGACAGAGCGCGAGAACCTCAGCCCCTACGCGGCGCCAAGCGCCAGTTCGCGCGGGCGCCGTCACCCGCAGGCGCCCTGCCCGGTGCGCACCGAGTTTCAGCGTGACCGCGATCGCATCATCCACCAGTGCAGCGCCTTCCGGAGGCTTGCCTACAAAACCCAAGTCTTCTTCGCGCCCACCTCCGACCACCTGCGCACCCGGCTGAGCCACACCCTCGAGGTCGCCCAGATCGCCCGCACTATCGCCAAGGCCTTGCGGCTCAATGAGGACCTCACCGAAGCGATCTCACTCGCCCATGACGTTGGCCACACGCCTTTCGGACATGCAGGCGAGCAGGCGCTGGACGAGGCCTGGCGCGAGTACGACGCGGCCGCGCATTTCAAGCACACCCAGCACAGCCTGCGGGTGGTGGACGAACTGGAACGCGAGGGTTCGGGGCTGAATCTCACCGAGGAAACGCGGCAGGGGATTGTGCTCCACTCCAAGGGCCGGGCGGACTTGCGCGGCACATTGCAGGGTCCGCCGGACGCCACCTTGGAGGCATTGGTGGTGCGCCTGTCGGACCGCATCGCCTACGTGAACCACGACATTGACGACTGTCTGCGCCTGGGGATCGTCTCTCTCGAAGACGTGCCCGAGGACGTCCTGAATGTGCTCGGACGTCACCACAGCGCGCGGGTGGGCCGGATGGTGGAAGACGTGATCCAGGGCAGCCTGGACGCGCCCACGCTGTCCATGAGCGACGAGGTCTGCCAGGCCACGGACGCCCTGAAGGACTTCCTGTACGATCAGGTCTACCTGTCCGAAGTGCTGCAGGTGGAAGCGCGCAAGGTCAAGGGCATTGTGCGCAACTTGTTCGAGCTGTACATGGAGTCCGACGACGCGCTTCACGAGGGCATCGGGTTCGTGCCCACCGACCCGAAGCTCCGGGCGCGCCTCGTCTGCGACCATGTGGCCGGAATGACCGACCGTTTCGCCGTGCAACAGTACGCCCGGGCCTTTCTGCCGAGGGGTTTCCCGGGGACGGATGACGTGTAGGGGCCTGGTGTGCCGGGGGCAACGTAGCGGGTGTCCTCGGCTGAATGCGACCGCCTGCGGCAGCCACGGCGAGACGCGCGACGCGCCGCTCGGACCGTGGGGCCCCGTGCGCTGGACGTCGCGCACGCTCCACGGCTGACCCTCTCCGAACCGGGCGCATACGCGCATGGCAGCGGAGGCTGCGATACCGGACCGTTTCACTCCCCAACCGGTTCCCAGGCGAACAGGTCCAGGTTCATGGAGTTTCCCAGCCGCTCCAGGCGGATACGGTGCTTGCCGGGCGCAAGGGTGACGCTCGCGGGCTGGCCATCGGGGCCATTGACCAGGAAGTAGCGCCAGTCGTCAGTGGTCCGGCACCAGCCGCCGGTGGACTTCATCCTCACCACGCCCCCGCCGGAGACCAGCGGCTTCCCGTCCAGTTCCAGCAGGCGGATGACCCGGTCATGCTCCCCCGCGCCCCGGATCAGGATGCGGTATCTGCCCTCCTGAGGGACCTCAAACTCCCACTCCGCCCACTGGCCGTCGGTATCCCAGACCGCGTGGCTCAGTCCACCCGAAGCTCCGATCTTCTCCATGATCTTGCCCTTGACCGCGCCCTCGGCAACAGGCGTCTCGGCCTCAATGATGAGGCTGCCCTCCTTGGGGCGGTACTCGGCGGGAAGCATCGTCGCGTCCGCGATGCCGAGCCCTCGCGGATCTACGGACAGGCTCTGGATTGGCTCCCGTGCGGAGACCGTCAGGAAGTGGGGGCCCGACCCGAGCCACAGTTCCGCCGAGGCTCCACCGTCCCGGGTGGTGAGTTCCAGCGGCCGACCGTCGCAGACCACGGACAGTCGCGCGTCCTCGTCTGCCGGGGAGAAGGACAGCGCGTAGCGGTCGTCTTTCGCAACCGAAAAAGGGCCCCACCAGTAGTAGGCGACTCCATCAGCGCGTCTCTGGGCGTACCCTTCGAGAGGGCTCTCACCCACCACCAACGCACCAATTGGTCGGGACAATACGCTCTCCGGCGCATCGCCCCACGCAATGGTGTGGTCACCGGCTGCGAGGTCTGCCCTGAGCAGTTCGCTGGTTGCGTGCGCTGCATTGCCGTCCACGAGAATACGCTCGGCCTGCCCGGTGTGCAGTTCCAGGCTCGCGGGTTCGCTGAGGGAAACCTCGCACAGGTGGCCTTCCGGCGTCTTCAGCAAGGAGATCCCGGCGCATCGCGCGGAAATCTTCGCGAGGACTTTGCCGTCATGTCGCAGGACCGTGCAGGCCATTGCGGCTGCGCGGGTGAGGGTCCCGTCCGCTCCGAAGGAGGCACAGAGCACGTTCCCGTCAGTGCCCAGGCCGGATACAGCAAGTTCGCCGATCTCGCCTCGCCCGCGGAATGCCGCGGCATGCCCCTCATCGCCCTCGCGCATCAGAACGCCCTGGCCACCGGTGACTTCCAGGGGCTCCAAGATCGCGTCCCGCACTCCCGGTTCATTGCGGCGCACCTGCATGGCCGCGAGGAACGACTCACTCTTGCGCTGTTCGCCGGGCGTTGCGGTCAGCGTCCATTCATCCACGTAACGCTCCGGCGGCAAGGGCCGGGTGCTGTAGCCGTCCACAGGCTCCACCGGGTAGCCCTTCTTCACCTCAAGCTGGAGCCCCTCGGGCTGGATGAACCGCCCGCGCAGCGAGGCCCGGCCGGATTCCAGGGCGAAGCTCTGCGAACCCGCATCAGTCGCGATACCCGCCACCGAGTGCAGCAGCCAGTCGAACCGTGCTGGGCCTTCGGTCGCGTCGATCTGGTCCTGGATCACCACGTACCCGGGCTTGATGAACAGCGCCCGGCGCACCCAGCGCTCAACCTTCCCGGCGTATACATCCGGGTCTGCGACTGTTCCTTCGGTATAGCCGCAGACCGTGGAGTCGAAGTACCCGGTGATCTTCCCGTCCGCGCCCAGCTTCCGCGACCCTTGGTCCTCACCATTCACGAGGATCGCGTTGTGCGCCCGGGTGAGAGTGGAGAAGCCCTCAAAATGGGGGCTGCCGTACCAGTCATAGTGCCCGCCGTCGATGGCCAGCTTCTCGCCGTAGGCGTGGAGTACGAATGAGTTGAGGTCCTCGTGCTGGTGCCCCGCGTAGAAGGGCCCGCTGCGCAGGGCGAGAGTGACCCCGTCGCGGCCGTCTACCAGCGTGGTATTGTGGATGGTCCAGCCGATGAACTTGTAGTGGATCGACTGCGGGAGATCCACCGGCGGCTTCGGCGCGAGATCGTCCACAGGCCCGGGAGCGCCGCTGTACCAGAGGGCATAGGGGTCCCGGGTGCGCAGGGCCAAGTTCCGCACGTGGGTCTGCTGCGCGGGCCCGCGCACGCCATGGTTCGGGATGCCGGTATCCGCGAAGGACACCGCCCAGGCACCCGGTGGGGCGCAGTACATGGGGAAGCGTGCGGTCTGCGCCAGCCATGGGTGTTCGAACAGGTTGATCCCGCAGATCCGCTTCATCATGTCTGAGTAGTCGATCACGAACCACAGCCCGTAGCCCCAGTAAGAGATGCCCTCGTTGTTGTCGCCCTGGTAACCGAGGGCGCACAGGAACCGGCCGATGAAAAGCTGGCGCACGTACTCGGCCCACTCGTCCGCCGCCGGGTGCTCGCCAAGCAATGCCAGCCCCGCTTCGCCCAGCCCGAAAGCGTTGAGCCACGCGTGGTTGTTGAACTCCCGCCCGCCGCCAGGGAAGGGATTGAGCCGCGACGCGAACTGTTCCGACCGGGTGACGATGATGTCGCGCAGCGTGTCCCGCTCGGCTTCAGACAGGCTGTCGTGGAGCGCGTCGTAACACCACACCAGACCCCGGAGCAGGTGGTGGGCGCCGATATCTCCCCGGCTCATTGCGCTGCCGCCTTCGGGGTCCCAGGCGGCCGCTTTCAGCGCCATCTCGCGAGTCATCTCGATGACTCTGGGGTCGCCCGTGATCGCGCAGATCTCGGCGATCTGCTGCAGACGCCTCCCCGTGCCGCTGGTGATGCCCCCGTGCACCTTGCCGTACCAGTCGATCCACGTGGGCCAGTCAGGATTGCCCGGCGCGTAAGGAGGCGGGTCGTCCGGCACGCCCTGGCGGTGAAGGTTCTCGGCCTGCCGCACAAGCTGGGCGCGTTCGGCATCCATCACCTCGCGCACCGGCACAACCCACGGGCGTTTCCGCGCCATGATCTCGTCCACTGGAACGGGAGCGGTGGGGAACTGGTGGGCTTCCGGGGTGATCTCGATGCGCGCGGTCTCGGTGTAGCCCGAAGTCAGATCATCTTCGGACCATACCCGCCAGTACCAGTCGCCC
>JAGPGE010000542.1 GCA_018056145.1 Armatimonadota bacterium | reverse complement strand
CCGTGGGTCTGGTACCCGGCGCCCTGGAGCATCTCCATGAGCGACGTGCGTTCCTTAGGCATCGGCAGGTTGCTGACGCAGCCCGTCGTGTGCGCATATTCGCCCAGAAGCAGGCTGCAGCGGGACGCCTGGCAGACAGGTGAGGCGCAATAGGCCGAGATGAAGCTGGTTCCTTCGCGCACGAGACGGTCCTGGGCCGGGGTCTGGATATGCGGGTTGCCCAGGGCGCCAATGGCATCCGCGCGCTGCTGGTCGGTCATGATGAGCAGTATGTTGGGCTGGCGTGACATGGATGATCGCGTCCTTTGGCTTGGTACGAGTCAGGTGCACGGGTTACTGCGCCGATGTTGAGCCCGGCGGGTCCACCCAGACCGGGCTCGACCAGCCGAGATGGGTGTCTTCCTGGATGACGCGCAGGTACCACCACTCGGTGCCAGTGAGGGCTTCGGCACGCGTGAACTCGCCACTGAGGTCGTCCGCGGACCCGCCCTGCCAGGACTGCACCACTTCGTTGTTGCGAACCAGATCAACGCGCTTGACCGGCCCCGTGCCCACCACGCGCCAGTCGATTATCCTGGGGGTATCGGCAGCGTCGAGAGCGATCTCCGATCCCATCGGCCGGCCGTTCACGCGGAAGAAGATAAGCATGTGCGGGCCGGTGGTGGCGTAGCAGCTGCGGTCATGCATGGCGTCCCAGAGCCCGGCTCGGGTGAACTCCGCGCTCACGATAGCCGCCCGCGCGTCGCCGTTTCCCGGCCTGCCGGAGTGGGTATCCGTCGAGCCGATGAACCCCAGCCGGTGGCCCTTCGCTAAGGCGGTCTGCACACTGGCCCCGGCATCGGGGCGCTTCGCGCGAAGTTCCGGGTCCGGCCCGGGTACTTCGAAGGCACCGCGCAACTGGCAGATCTCCACGATCCGCTGGTACTTGTGGTTGATCGCCGACCAGTCCACCGGCCCCCAGACCAGTTCCCCGTTGTCAAGGCGGACGCCGGAGTCGGTGTTGGGGTGATGCGGCACGGTGAGGACCCGGTCGCCCGTCTCATCGTAGCGCGCCCACCAGCTCTCCATGTTGTCCGGCAGATCGTTGGGCTGCTCAGGCCCGGAATCCCCACGGTAGTAAGCATTCCTGTGTCCGCGCCGTCCGTCACTCCACTCGAAGCCCAGGAAGGTCACGAACTGCCCGTCCGCATTGTGCCGGTTGGTCACCCCAGTGTTCCGCTGCCAGTGCTTCCCCCGGGGTGAGTGGTCGCTCAGGCCCGCGAAATCCATGCCGAAGAACCGCCGGGCGTACTCATACGCCAGGTCCGGGTCGCCCACGGCGTCGGCGGAGATCTCGCAGTGTGAGTGGATATCGCCGAAGTAGATGCCCGGTTCCTCCGGCTTGCGCGGCAGGATCGGGTTACTGATCGCCTTCATCTCGCCGCAGGATGCCGTGATCCGGCTGACCTGATTGGCCGGTACCGTGACCCGAAACTCGTGGCTTCCGCGGTCGGCCTCGGTGAAGGCGTAGGGCTCCGGCATCGCAGCGCCAGTCGAACATCGCAGGCTGACGGTGCCCCGGAAAGCCTCGCACGGGTTGCCGTGGGCATCGGTGACCGCCACCGTTACCCGTCCCGCGGCGCCTTCGATGGGGCGCGCCTCCGCGGTGCAGAGGACCTGCTTCGCCTCGCCCCCTGTTGAGGTCAGGCGGAAAGTGCCCTCCAGCGGGAAGTCCGCCGAGTTCGGGTCAGGGCTGAGGAGACCGCCCAGTTCCGCGATCACGTTCGTGAAAGCAGTGTAGGTGAGGTCAGCGCGGATGGTGACCGTATCCCCGGCCTTCAGCGCCGTGCCTTCGATGAGGGTGATGATCGCCGCCACCGGTTGCGGAGTGGGCGGCCAAGTGCTCTTCGGCGGCGGGATGGTAATCTCGAACGCGTGCGCGGGATTTCCGGTGTCCGCCCGGAATCCAGCGAGCCTGAACTCGCGCGCCGGTCGCCAGGCCTCGAAACGCAGCTTGATGGCCCCGCCGGGTCGCAGGCCCTTCTCGCCGATGCGCACAGTGAACTCCACCGGCGCGGTCTGCCCCGCGATCCCCGGCGTGTCGGGGGATATGCTCAGCGTCCCGAACATCGTCCCCGCACCGGCAAAGGCGCTCACCGAGACATCATCGAACCACAACGAACCGGTGGACTTGACCAGACCCATCACAAGCTGCAGGTCCACCGTGCCCGGCTCGGGCTCCAGCGAGGCGCCGAACTCGCGCCAGTCGTAGGTGCCGCTGACATCAGCGATCATCTGATTTCGCAGCACCTGCCCGTTCTCGTCGCGATGCAGCACACCGATGCGCCCCTTGACGCTGTCCGCCTTGACCCACGACGAGATCCAGATGCGGCCGCCGGGAAGCTTGCTCACGTTCTGGCGCCAGGCCTGGACGAAAGTGCTCTGGGCATCGGGGTCCGTTCCAGTGACACGGGCCGAGCGGGCGCCCGAATGCGCGATCTCGTCATCCCACGCGAACTCAACGCCCGGGAGCGTGGGCATGGTCCATCCCGCAGGCGCCTTGCCATCATCACCGGCAGTCTCGAAGCCTGGATTGGCGACCAGGTTGTCCTGCGCGTGAGCGCAGCCAAGCGTAAACAGAAGCGCCAGAAGCAAAGCGGGCATGGTCCATCTCTCCGAGGGCGAGACATATGGGCACCTATTCTCCTCGTCGCCGGGATGCCCTTCATCCATACGACCAGAAGGCCCGCAATGGCATTTGAGCGAACTTTGCTGCGACACGGACACAGGAGGCTGCCATGCGACGGCTCACGATTCTCGCCATCATTCTCGCCGCTTGCTCCCAGGCTGCGGAAGTCCAGGTCAACGTGGACGCTTCTCGGGTCCTCGTCCTGGGCGATCAGCCGAAGGTCGACGCCAACCTGTTCGGCATCACCGCCTTCGAGGGATTCCCGGCGGTGGTCGCTGACCGCGACTACCGGTCCATGGTCCAGGCACTCAGACCGGGGTGTTTCCGGTTCGGCGGCGGCATCAGTTGGTTCGCGCCGCCTGAGTACGATCCGGAGTGGTTCGACACGCAGGCGGCCGCCATCATGTTCGAGCAGACACTCCTGTTCGGCAACAAGTACCCCTTCGGGCGCTTCCTGCCGGTGGTCCGCGAGATGGGCGCGGAGCCCATGCTTTCACTGGGCGGCCCGCCTACCTATCTGACCCAGGAGGGCACGAACAACCCCTCTGATTTCGGCAAATGGGCCCAATACTGTGCCCGTTACGTGGGCCTGTGGAAGCGCTTCGACCCGAATTTTCGGCTGGTGCAGATCTGGAACGAGCCCAATGCCTCGTGGTTCCGAGACCCCCGCGCCAATGACAGAGGTACGAGCGCGGCAAGCCTGCACATTGAGATGGCGAACAATGTGGCCCGGGCGATCAAGGCGCGCTACCCGGACATCCAGATCGGCGGACCCGTGCTCTGCTGGCCGCCGGGTTGGCCGCCGTCACAGGTCGGCCAGAAGCCCTGGTATACCTGGCAGGGGTGGACCTTGCCGTGGCTTGAGGGCACGAGGGACACTGTGGACTTCTTCGACTTCCACGTCTATGACGTCTCGCCCGGCGATCTGCAGGTACAGACGGAGATGACGTACAACCAGGCGCTGCTCACCCAGGGCCGGAAGCTCCCGATCTGGATCACCGAGAGCAACACCAATCTCAACCCCGAGGAACTTAACGACCCGCGGGCGATCTGGGAGAAGCGCTTCCTGCCCTACCAGCGACTTCTCCTGCGGGGAGTGCTACCGCAGGCGGACAAGGTGGCCGGGAATCTCTACCACGACCTGCACGCGAAGAACCACACGCTCCTGCCGCGCGGAGCCTTCGATCCAGACCCCATGTACTGGCTGCTGTGGATACTGCGCGACCTCCGTGGCTGGAGGCTGGTTGCCGATAGCGCGGACGAGAGCGTGGTCGCATTCGCCACTGCCGAAGACGACCGGGTGACCGTGGTCCTGTTCAACGATTCGCCTGAGGAGGCAGTTGTCCGGCTGTCCGTGCGTATGCCCACCGGCTACGCAACCGGCCCGCACATGCGCGCGGTGGGGATGACCGAGGCCGGGGTACCAGGCCGCATCCAAGTGGACTCCAGCTTCGAGCGCACAGGCGCCCAGCCGCTCGGGACTGTCACGCTGCCGAGATACGCAACCGCTTGCGTCAGCTTCCTGATGCAGAACTTCGTCAGGCCAAGCGCTGCCGTGGAGTATGCCGAGCACTTCGGCGATGCGACCGTCCGGTTCCTGGACACGGGCGATCCGGCGGACTTCGTGGTGCGGGTGCCTGACGGGGAAGTGGAGAGCGCGTGGCTGCGGGTCGGCCTGCTCG
>JAGPGE010000540.1 GCA_018056145.1 Armatimonadota bacterium | reverse complement strand
CTGCCATGAACCGCCGGCCTCCCGTGTGCTCCTGGTTCGCCCAGCACTCCACGGTGATCTGCTTGAGATCGCGGATCGAGTCCGGCACCTCGCGGAACACGCAGTCGTCCTCGCCGTCGAACCACAACGCGCCGCCGAACTTCCCTGGCGACCACTGGGGCCCGCGCAACTCGGCGTGGTTCCCATGCGGGCTGGCATCTTGCAGGACCGTGCCCTCGCCCTCGTCAAAGTGATACAGGACGCAGGTGTTTTCATCCGGTTCCAGGGGCTGCAGAGGACTGCCCGGGGACTGTGCAAAGCAGGGGGACAGTGCGGCAAGCAGGAGCGCAAGCAGCGAAACGGGAGACACGGGCACACCACCTTCCAGGGCGGAGAGTGGTGCGCATTTCGGCGCAGCAGGAGCCGGGACCTTGGGCTACCAGCCGACCTTCACAGGTCCCACAACCAACTCGCTCGGGAACCGGAACTTGCCGACCCAGCCGATGTCATTGCCGAAGGGGAAGGCCCGCACGTTGGTCTTGGCGACGGAAATCAATGTCTCGGGGTCGCCGCCGACCACGTGGATATCCACCCCGCCGTGGCCCTGGAGCCACTCCGCGCTGACGATCCTCTCGCCACGCCAGATGCCCTGCGTCGCAACCAGCAGCCCGAAACGCGCCAGGTCAAGCGGCGACATGACCACCCAGCCCGGACCGCCGCGCACCACGATGCCGTCGATCTCCCATGGTCCGTCCACGTACTCGCCGTAGCCAGGGAAATGGGGGTACCAGTCGCGGGTCTCGAACAGCACCCGTCCGGGCGTCCAGTCCCAGCGCTCCGCCGGGATACCGAGCTTCGAGAAGAGCCGCTCATCCAGCACGTCTTTCAGGTCCTGCTGCCACAGGGCCGTGAGCGCCTGCCCGAGCCGCCAGTATCCTGCGCTGGAGTACCGAACCGTTGCGCCGGGTGGAGTATGGGCGTAGTTGTCGAATACCGGGTCGCCGGTCCACTTCACGCCTTCGGGCAACTCCTCGTGGAAGCCCGTCCGGGAGCGCCAGTGGTAGCCGCTCTCAATCACGAACCCCGCTTCGTGGTTGAGCAGTTGTCGCCAGGTGATCTGCCGATGCAGGCCCTCGTCCATGCACTTGTGCTCATGCGAAAGCTGCCCGCGCCCGGTCCAGACCTCGCGCACCGGTGCGTCCGGGTCCACCAGGCCGGCTTCGGCGGTGATCCCCACCAGCGCCCGGGTAATGCACTTGCCCAAGGATGCCGAGGGCGTCTTGAACCCCGGGTCGCCCCAGGTGTGGACGAGATAGCCGCCGCGAGTGAGAGCCGCTCCGTACTCATGGGGCGCGGGAGCCGTGCCACCCCAGCCGGCAGCCTCAACCGGAGCCGCGGCAAGCGCCGCCGCGAAACCCTCCACATCAAGCCCCGCCTGCTCCGGGGTGATGCGCTCCCAGTCATCGCCGGGCCACGTCAGCCATTCGGGAAGCCTGTCGACACTCACTTGCCTTCCGCCTTTCGCGAGTCATCGGGAGGAATCACCGGGAGTCGCACACGCGACGGGTACCGCGCGCTGTGGTGGATGGTCTGCCGGGCCACCTGCCAGGTGGTCTCCGTCGCCGGATCGCCGCCGGTGTTCAGGTTCCGGTCCCAGAGTGGGAAGTTGCTGCTGGTGATGTCCAGCCGCAGCCGGTGCCCTGCCAGGAACACATTACTGGTCACGTCGAGATCGATGGTGAACTCGTACACCGTGCCGGGATGCATGAGCTTCGGCGGACCCCAGACGCCTTCACGGAACCGCGCCCGGATCACGCCCTCGGTGATGTTCATCGACCGGCCGTCCGGGTACACATCGGTGAGCCGGGCCACGAAGTCTGTGTCCGGCGCCGACGAACTCGCAAACAGGGTCAGAGTGATTGGCCCAGTGACTTCCAGGTCCTCGCGAAGGACACCGGACGTGTACGTCAGGACATCCGGGCGCTGCTCGATCTCGCGCTGGTCAAAGGGTCCCGGCGGCGCCATCTCGTACAGCCCCGGGTTGTAGGGGCCGATGGAGTGATTTCCGCCGCGCGTGGGCACGGGGTCGGCAGGGTCGTAGTCATACTCGTCCGGCGGCTCATCGCCGGGTGCTTCTTGGTTGAGGGCGCCATCCGCGTGCAGGAACCAGTCCTCATAGCGCGTGCGCGCCAGGGGCCACTCCCACTCGTCGCGCCACTGGTTGCGGCCCATCACGAAAATGCGCACCGGGGCCTCCTGCGCATCACCAGGTGAGCCGCCGGTCAGCAGCGTGAACAGCCAGCGGTCCGTGGCCCCTTTCTCATCATTCGCGGCAGGCCCGAAATCCAGCTCACCCAGGACACTGTTGCCACTGATGCCGTGGGTCCACGGGCCGATGATCACCCGGTGGCTGTCCCGCAGTTCAGCACTTGGAGCCAGCTCCCTCAGCGCCTGGTAGTTGCGGAACGTCTCGCCCGCGTAGTAATCATACCAGCCACCGATGAGCAGCATCGGCGCACGCACCCTGGCAAAATCCTTGCGGACGTGGGTCGCTTCCCACTGCGGCCCGTACTGATTGCTCAGAGCGTAGTCGCGAAACCAGGGCACGACGCCCGCACCGCTGGCCACATCCATCTCCGACACCGGCAGCGATGACAGCAGCGCACGAACGTCAAACAGCGGCATCAGCGCGGCCTCGGACGTTGGCGCGGAACACTCGAAGCACAGCCAGCTCCAGGTCAGGCCCAGGCTGAAGGCCCCGTCGCAGTAATACGCGCGCTTCCAGCAATCTCCCGCCATGAAACGCGGCGCCAGCGCGCACAATGCCGGGTGCCCGGTCAGAGCGGCGTGGAACTGGGTGGCCGCAAGGTACGAGTCGCCGAACATGCCCACGCGTCCATTGCACCAGTCCTGCGCCACCAGCCAGTTCAGGGTGTCTTCCCCGTCCGCGCTCTCATTGACGAAGGGATACCACTCGCCGCCGGAACCGTACCGTCCGCGCACATCCTGGACCACAAAGGCGATCCCGCGCCGCGCGAAATCCACTCCCTGGATGGGCACCCGGTTGTACGCAGTGCGCACGAGAACCGTGGGGTATGCGCCGGTCTCAGCGGGCAGGTAGACGGTGGTGGCGAGAGTGACCCCATCGCGCATGGGCACGGGCACATTGCGCAGAATGCGGCAATCCCGGGCGAAGTTGGTCATGGAAGGTTCCTTCTGTGTGGCGGGCTCAGATCCGTGCGACGCAGGTCTTCCCTGTCTACCGTTCGGCGTTGGTGGTGCAGGCAATCCCGACTGTCAGCCGTTGTCCCCTTGCCTACCCCTCCCCCGACTCCCCCAACTCCCCCAGCGCCACCCGCAGCACTTCCACGCCCTCTTTCTGCCGCGACACGATGACATACAGGTACGCCTCGTGAACTAGGCTGTGCGGGTACCCGTACTCGCCGCCCTTCCAGCGTCCCTCGCGGCTCATCCGGTAATGCTCCTCGCCCAGCACGAAATGCCGGTCGAAGCTCAGGCCGTCCCGCGACAGCGACAGCACCAGCGGGAACCGGTTCCCCGCGAGTGGATTGCCCACGTAGTAGAACTGCCCGTCAGGCAGGCGACCGAGGTGGAACTTGGCGTTGCAGTCGCTGAAATCCGTCTCGGTGGGCGCCGACCACGTGGCCCCGTCATCTCGGCTTTCGGTGACCCAGAGCTTCCAGCGGAAGCCCTCGCCGGTGCTGCGCAGAAGCATGCGGATCACGCCGTCATCGGTCTGGATGAACGCGCCTTCGCATAGCGCGGTGGGCCAGCCCTGCCTCTTCGCCACCGGCCAGAATGCCGCCGGGTCGTCGGAGGTGGTCTGCATCTCGGGCGGGTATATGCCTGTCATCGTCCACCCGCTCAGTCCGGCGGGGTCGTCGGTGTACGGGAAGGCAATGTTCCCGGTCATGATGAGCCGGCCCGAAGCAACGCGCTGCGGCCCGTGATTGGGGCACAGCGGAATGCCCACATCGCCGGGCGCGCTCCAGGTCTCGCCATCCCGCGTGGTGACGGCCATCAGCCGCGTGGTCTCTTTCGCCGGGCCGTAGTCGCCGAAATACGCCACCAGCGTGCCGTCGTGATGGTGGAAGCCCCCGGCGGTGAGCACACGTTCGCGACCGTCCGCCATGAGCGGGGGTTCGGCGAGCACTCGCGGCTCACTCCAGTGGTCGAAATCCCGGCTGGTGGTCCACAGAACCCGCTGGCCGGGGGCGTCCTCGTTCTCGCGCCCGTTGGACCAGATCGCCACGAACCGGTCCCGGAAGAAGGCAACATGCGGGTGGTGCGAGTACGTCCACTCACTCTCGGGGCGGCACAGAATTGCGCTCTCCACCGTCGGGTGGAGCATGTCCTCCCACGCCACGGGCTTGCC
>JAGPGE010000539.1 GCA_018056145.1 Armatimonadota bacterium | reverse complement strand
GCACTTGGCTCCCTGCCCACCTCACGCCGAAGCGTGATTACCTGGGTCGGGCAAGATCATTATAGGCAGGAAGCCCCCCTGTGTAAACCCCGGCGCAACACGGCCTTTCTCCCGTCAAGTTCCGTCAAGGTGTGTTGGGGGTGCGGCACCAGAGGGGCTTCATAGTTCGGGCCTGTTTCGGGTATAATCAGCCTGTTCGATCGTGTCAGTCCGAGCCTGCCGGGCAAGTGGACGAGTCCGTTGGACTGGCCGGCCGGGACGCAACCGCAGGCTGCCGCGTCTCGGAAACCGGATGGCACGTCGCACCCTTTTCCGGCGAGGGCCTCTTGAGAAGGCCCTCGCCGGATTCTCTCGTAGAGCCGTTCCAGATGCTCGGGGGCGTCGGTGTGGTTTCGTTGAGTTGTCAGTTGTGCCGGCGCGGCACGTTTGCCAAACGCGAGCGCCTGCGCTCGCGCTGGCTACCAGTCCCGCGCCGGCTCTTTGGTATTTCGCCGAGCCTTCACCCGGCGCGGACGTGAACCTGGACTCCCCTCGCACTCCGCCCGCATCCGTGAACACAGGCGCTCTCGCTCATAGGGCTCAACGCTCGTGTTGAGACCCGGGGACTCCTGGCACAGCGGAACCCGTTGTTGTTGTTCCTGTTGTTCGGGTTGTTGTTGTTGCGGTTGGCTGAGCGGCAGTTGTTTTCGTTGTTGTTCCACGAGCCCCCGCGCAACAGCCCACGTTCGGCTCACGCCCGTGGCGAGGCAAACGCCACCTCGCCAAAAATCCTGCGTCTCAGCCCCCATGTGTCCGCGTGAGAGGCGTGCCCGATCCAGCTCTGGACCGACGGGTTGATCTCTTCCATCGCCCGCTCACCGATTCTGTACTCCTCCGCCATGCGGTGAAGGCGACGCCGGAACCGGAAGCCGTTCTCCTTCTTCAGCCGCCGGTGGTCCGGGAAGATGCGGTAGCCCATGAAGCTGAACCCCAACTCCACCGGCTGCAAGCGCGTCTTGCGGGGGTTCAGATGCAGCCGCAGACCTGATAGCCCGGCCTCAAGCCCGGCGAGAGCGCCCCAAAGCTCCTCCTTCTCATCGCCAAACATCACCATGTCATCTACGTAGCGGATGTAGCGGCGGAGGCCCAGTTCCTCCTTCGCGATATGGTCCACCCGGTTCAGGTACACGTTCGCGAAGAACTGGCTCGTCTGGTTCCCCAGGGGCAGGCCACGCCGCCTCTCGTAGGGTGCGAAGAGGCTATCGCCGGGGTAATATACAGGAGCAGACACGCGCCCTCCGCCGCTGCCGATGATCCGCTCGATCAGCCACAGGGTGTCGGCGCAGCCGATCTTCCGCCCCAGCAGCCCCAGTAGGATCTCGTGGTCGATGCTTGCGAAGTAGTCAGACACATCGCACTGCAGGACGTACTTGCTTGCCCGGGCGAACCGCGTCGCCCGGTCCGCCGCCGCGTGGGTCCCCTTGCCCTTGCGGCAGGCGTACGAGTCGAAGATGAAGCTCGGCTCGAACAGCGGCTCAATCACATTGCAGAGGGCATGATGCACGACGCGGTCACGGAAGGGCGCGGCGCTCACGAGGCGACGCTTCGGGTCAAGCACCTCGAACTCATGATACGGCCCCGGCGTGTAGGTCTTCCCCCGCAGTTCGTCTTCGAGGGCGCAAAGCTCCTTCTCCAGGTCCAGCGAGAACCGCGCCGGCGTGCTCTTTCGCCGTTTGCCGCGCAGCGCCTTGTGCGCGGCGAGGAGAAGGTTCGCGAAATCCCAGACGTGCGGATAGAGGTTCTTTGCCCGTTTCATGCCCCCGCCTGCTTCCGCCAGCCGCCGATCTGTTTGCCGATGTCGTTGATGCTCTTACTCGCGAATTCATACTGCTTCACACTGATGCACTGCTCGTCCTTCGCCAGTCTCACCATGAACCGCAGCTTCTCCAGTCCCAGATTCGCCGCCAGCAGCGGCTCACTTCTCGCTCTGGTGTAGACCGCCTCAATCAGACGCTCAAGAATCTCCAGCGCCAGCTCTACGCTCCGGTCACCCAAAGTGAACCGGTAGCCCCTCGGGTACTTCTCCACCCGCTGCATCAGCCATCGCAGAAACGAGTAGTGGTCGTTGACGACTGTCGGGAGTTCCTGCAAGAAACGCCTCCGCCAGATTCCAGTTTCGTTCTGAGCGCCCGCTTAGAGCGGGCACTCAGAAACGTCAACAAATGGTAAGAAGGTAAAACTGCAAAGACTTACTGCGTCCTGGCACAGCGGAACCCGAGGAGGTTGCCCCCGAGGCTCGGGGGGCTGAGGTCGCGGCAGGCAGAGCGGCAGTTGAATCCGAGGCTGACGTCCCACGAGCCCCCGCGCAACAGCCGATAATTGCCCGCCGCCGGGCCCGTGGGATCATCGACCGGAGACACGCTGTAGTATGATGAGCTATACCAATCCGCGCACCATTCCCACACGTTCCCCGCCATGTCCGACGCCCCGCACCAACTGTCTCCCGCCGGGATGCTCCCCACCGCCATCGTCCCCGGACCTGTGTTCGCGTCGTACCCCGGACCTCGATTGTACCAGTTCACGCACTTGTTTTCATCCCAGGTATTCCCCCACGGGTAGTCCCTACCCTCCGTGCCCCGGGCGGCATACTCCCACTCCGCCTCCGTCGGCAGGCGCAGGCCGTAGTGGTCGCAGTAGGCCTTCGCGCCGTACCAGGTAACCATGACCACGGGATGGTTCTCCCAGCCGGCTTCCGCCCGCCATACCCCGCCCACCTGCTGCACCTTGCACCAGGGGGTGGACTCGGGGTAGATCATCCTCTCCCCGTTGCGGTCGTAGATCGACCCGTGCGCATTCAGGAACGCGGCATACTGCGCATTGGTGACTTCGTACTTCCCCAGCCAGAAACCCTTCGTGATGCGCACGCGGTGAATGGGCTGCTCGTCACTGTAGACATCGTCGGAGCCCATCATGAACTCGCCGGGTGGGACCCAGACCCACTGCACAGGTGTGACGGGCAGGCTGCTTCGCGGGACGACATAGCCGGACAGGTTCATGGCGATCTGGGCGGCGTGCTCCTCCGAGACGGGCTCGCCGGGCTTGGGCAGGTCCGGGTCGCTGCTGGATGAAGCCTTGTTGCGGCTCTTGTACAGCCACATGGCGACCCGGCCACCAATGAACTCGCCAACGGCGCCAGAGACCGCAAGCGTGGTCGGACTCACCAGATATGGGATCGCAGCTACCCCGACACCAGTTGCCGCGAGGATGCCGGCGACGCCGAAGCAGAGCCCTACGCCCGCGACGGCCCCGATCAGTTCGCCGTCTGCCTTGTAGGCGGCCTCTTCGCTCTCAAAGGGGTTTGTGATGTTGGTGGGCATGTCCACGAGACTGCCCGCAATGCCCATGCCCAGCTCCTTCACGTCCTGCCAGAGCCCCGCAGTCCGCACCTGGGCTGCCGCCGCGAGCACCTGCGGCTGAGGGTGGCAGGCGGCCAGGAAGAAGGCCTCGAACAACACTCCGGCTTTCACCGGATCGACTGGTGTGTCAGCCCCAATCGCCGGGGCCTGCGCAGGCAACCGCCCCGTCTCGTCGGCTACAAGGTACTGCGCGAGGAGGACTCGTGGATCGTTGGGCCGCTCGTATGCGACATTGACGAAGGCCTGCAGGACGTTGGCGAGAGCCTGCGCGGTCAGCTCTCCCCCCTCGATCTTGAGCCCCTGCACGGCAAGTTCAGCGGCGATATCCGCAACCGTCACCTGGGCGTCATCCTGTAGGAGGCTGTGAACAGCCGCCATGTGCGCTTCGCCGAGATTGCGGCCTTCAGGGTCGTTCTCGACCGCCAGCGCGAGCCCTTCGAAGGCAGCCTTGACTTCAGCTTGCGTTGTGGGTGATGCGATTTCGGCCAGCCGCTGGGCATTGTGGGATGTGAGCGCCACTGGCGAGAGCGGCTTCGTGCCCCCGGAGACGGCAACCTGCAACTGCTTCGGCTCGTAACCCGGAGCGTCGGCCTTGACGGGCAGGTTCCCGGGGAGCCGGGTGACGAGAAGCGAGAAAGAGCCATCCTGTGCTGTCTGCGCCGAGACTACACCGGGGGTTGGGCTGCCGACCGAGGAGGTCCCTGCAACCGGAGTGCCGGCGGTAACTGTCGCCCCGTAGACAGGCAGTCCATCCACGTCCGTGACCTTGCCCTGCAGCGTAGTGAACACACGCAGGCCTTGAGCGTGGGCTTCAGCGAAGGCCTGCGCGTCCTTGTGGTCGAGAACGCCGTCGGGCACAAGGTCGCCCACGCCATCCCAGGCGCCGACAGTGTGGGTGTCGGTCCAGATGCGGATGAAGCGGCCCAGGTCGCCGCCATCGGCGGACTCCTGCGCCAGCGCAACAGAGCAGCATGATAGCGTGAGCAACAGGGCGGCAATGAGGCTTTGAGAAGC
>JAGPGE010000538.1 GCA_018056145.1 Armatimonadota bacterium | reverse complement strand
GCGGGGGACAGTGACGCGATTCTGGGCTACTACCTGCTGGATGAACCGGGCGCGGGGCTTTTCCCGAAACTCGCGGCGGGCGTTGCGGCGGTGAAGAAGTACGCTCCGGGCAAGCTGGCGTATATCAACCTGTTCCCGGGATACGCCACCATCGGCGCGCCGGACATGTCCCAGCTTGAGACCCAGACCTTCAACGAGTACCTGGAGCGCTTCGTCACGGAGGTCAAGCCCCAGCTCATCAGCTATGACGACTATATGGTCCAGTACTCGATGGACCTGGAGAACCCGGGACGGGCATCGCGCTACTTCATCGACCTACTGGAAGTCCGTGGGGTCGCGCGGAAGTACGGGCTGCCTTTCTGGAACATTGTGTCCTCCAACCAGATCCGCGCCCACACCACGATCCCATCGCCAGCGAACCTGGCGATGCAGGCGTACACCACATTGGCCGCGGGTGGTCGCGGGGTCACCTGGTACACGTACAATGCCAGGGGGTACGGTTACGCGCCCATCGACAAGCACGGCAACCGGACCATGACCTGGCAGTACCTGCAGATGGTGAACCGGCAGGTGAAGACGCTGGGGCCGATCATGAACGGGATGCGGTCCACGGGCGTGTACTTCACCAGCCCTGCGCCGGTGGAGTCCGCTCCGCTGCTGCCCGGCGAAGTGGTGCGGGGCCTCAAGACCGACGTGCCCATGATGTTGGGCGAGTTCATCGCGCATGACGGCGCGCGTTGGGCCATGGTGGTGAACCTGAGCCTCCAGAAGTCCGCGAAGGTGGCGCTTGATCTTCAGGAGGGCTACCAGCAGGGCACGGTGATATCCGCCGAGGACGGCTCGGAACTGGGGATGGAGGAAGGGAACGCGGTCTGGCTCGTGGCCGGACAGGGCGCGCTGATCAAGGTGCGGTAGCGCCGGCGCTCGCAGGGTGAATCGATGGCAAGAAGGCTCGCGGTTCGCACTGTGTGGTGACGCGTGCTGATGGCGGACGCCGCGAGGGCGGTACGAGAAGCAGGACCATCCGGAGGACTGCCCGGCAAGCGGAGCGAAGTTGCCGGCCACTTCACAAGCATTGCACGCGAGGTCCGTCCGATGACATCGAATCTCCCTCCCCAGCCCGACGAAAGCACCTGGACGTTCGTCGATGAACTGCGCACTGCTTCCGTCCACACGCCCGTCAAGTGGCCACGGCGAAGGGCAGCATCCGACGAAGCCCGTTTCCCCGGCGGGTTCGCTCTGGATGCGAACTTCCCTGACCCGCAGGGCCTGCTGGAGACGGCGTACGCGGACTTCGCTGTCTTCCAGAAGTCGGTCGGTCTGGCGCCCTCACGCGGGACTTCGCACAGACTGGCGCTGGTTCACGCGCCCACTGAAGTGCCCGAACAGCACACGGTCAGGGTTACGCGCGATCTGTGCGAGCTGTCCGCGGGAGATACCGAAGGCATCCGTCGCGGCCTGATCTTCATCGAAGACGAGATGCTGCGACGAGGCGGGCCTTTCCTGCCGCTGGGCACGATCACCCGCAAGCCGTCGGTACGGACCCGCATTTCGCGCTGCTTCTACGGACCGATCAACCGCCCGCCGAAACTGCGCGATGAGCTCACCGATGATGTGGACTACTACCCCGACGAGTACCTCAACCGGCTGGCGCACGAGGGCGTCAATGTCCTGTGGATCACGGTCAACTGGTATGAGCTGATTCCGTCGCGGATCATTCCCGAATACGGACAGAACGCCGGTCCGCGCCTGGAAAAGCTGCGCTGGACCGTGGCCAAGTGCGCGCGTTACGGCATCCGCATCTACCCATTCTGCATCGAGCCTGCCGGGTTCACCCGCAATGCGCCGGAGGTCCAGGCCGCTGGGGAAGCCCACCCGGAACTCCTTGGTCACAACCGCGCCTTCTGCACCAGCACCGAGATGGGCCGGGCGTATGTGGAGGAGGCGGTCCGCACGCTATTTGAGGAGGTCCCGGAACTGGGCGGGATGATCGTGATTCCGGTGGGGGAGCGGCAGACCCACTGTTATTCGGCCGGCATCCCCGATGGTGGCTCGTGGCCCACGCCGAACAACTGCCCGCGCTGCAGCAAGCGGCGGCCCTGGGAGGTACTCGCCGACACCCTCGCAGCCATGCGACGGGGGATGGACCAGGCGAAACCCGGCGCGGAGCTGGTGGCCTGGCCCTACGGGCAGTTCATCGGCTGGGGCGCGGACAAGACCGTGGAAGCCGCCCGGCACATCCCGCCGGGGGTCATCCTGCAGCACAATTTCGAGACCGGCGGCGCGAACCAGCAACTGGGCAAATGGCGGCCAACCTGGGACTACTGGCTCTCCTACGTGGGCCCGAGCGAGGTATTCCGGCGCGCCGCCGAGGCGGCCCGCGACAACGGGACGCGCACTTCGGCCAAGCTGCAAGTGGGCTGTTCGCATGAGGTCGCGACCACCCAGGTGGTCCCCGCGCCGGGCCTGCTGCACCGCAAGTACCGAGCCATGCGCGAACTCGGCGTGACCAGCGCCATGCACTCATGGTACTTCGGCACCTATCCGTCTCCCATGACCCGCGCCGCCGGTGAACTGTCCTTCGACCCCTTCCCCCGCTCCGAGCGCCAATTCCTGACGGCCCTGGCGAAGCGCGACTGGGGCCCGTACGCCGAGACGGTTGTCGAAGCCTGGCGCTGGTTCGCGCGGGGGTATTCGAACTACCCGACTTCCCACATCTTCGGGTACTTCGGGCCGATGCACGACGGTCCGGCCTGGCCCATGTACCTGGAACCCAAGCGGCTGCCCCTGGCGCCTACCTGGCAGATCGGGTACGCGCCCAGCGGGGATTACGTGGCCGACTGCGTCACCAACGGCTTCACGTTGAACGAGATCGTCTCCCTCTGCCGCCGCATGACTGAGTACTGGGATCGCGGGCTGGCGCTTCTGGCGCCCCTCAAGCGGAAGCTTGCCGACCAACCCGAGCGCCTGCGGGACATCGGCCTGGCTACGGCGCTGGGGCTGCAATTCCGCAGCGGTTACCAGCTTCTGCGCTTCTACCAGCTTCGTGAACGGCTGGCTGATGCGAAGTCTCCGGATGCGAAGGCAAAGCTGCTGTCGGAGATGAAGGCGCTGGTGCGGGCGGAGATCAAGGTCAGCGAGGAACTCCTGCCGCTGGCCGAAGCGGATTCGCGCCTTGGCTTCCACTCCGAGGCGGAGGGCTACAAGTACCACCCTGCGCTGCTGCGGTGGCGGATCGAGCAGTTGCGGGCATTGCTGGCGGAGGAGTTCCCGCGGGTCGAAGCACAGGCGAAGGAGCGCGGTCCGCTCTGGCCGGATTACACGGGGGAGGCTCCGGCTGGACTGGCTTACCGCGCGGGGAAGGTGGAAACCGGGCCGACCGAAGCCGACTGGGACGCGGCTCCAGCGGCCGCCTGCACCCACTGGTTGCGCCACGTCTACAATGCCGAGCGCTGGCGCAAGTGCGGCTACGACCCCAACGACCATCTGCCGGTTAACGAGGCCGAAAAGCGAACGCGAACCACGACCTGGCAGGCCCTGTGGAGCGATGAAGGCATTACCTTCCGCATCGCCTGCCAGGGAAACGGCAATTCGGTGCAGATTCACATCGAACCCGCGCGCACCCAACCCCGACGCGTCTTTTCGATCAGCGCCGACGGTTCAGCGCGCTGCCAGCAGGATGACGGGTACATCCCGCGCCAGCATGGGGGGTGGGAAGTGGAGACTCAGGCCGGGCCGGAGGGTTGGACCGCCACGGCTAGACTGCCGTGGGAGGTGCTGGGTGTGACAGCGTCCCGCAGGCCGAAGCCTTTGCGGGTCAATGTGATCCGGCATTTGCCGATCGACAGCGTACCCGGCGTGGCGGAGTGCTCCTGGGCGTTGCGCGAGCCGGGCAAAGGCCGTCTCGTGTGGGGCGATCTGAACCCGGCGACGGACTTCGGCTGGCTGCGGCTCGGGTAGCGGGGGAGCGGAGCGGACTTCCCGATCATCCCACCGACCCGGTAGGTTCGCTGTGAGCCCTGAACTGGCGCGACCATGGCTCGTTTTCATCCACAAGAGCACCATCCGTCAGCGAATCCGCGAGTAGCTTCCGCGGGTCGTACACGGTTCCGCCGCGCAGTACCACCACCACTTCCGGATGCGCCGGAATGTTCTCGGTGGGGTTCCCCCGCACGAAGGACATGTCCGCCACTGACCCCGCTCGCAGGCTGCCCAACTCGGGCCTTCTAAGAAACGCGGCGGCATCCGACGTCGCCGCGCGCAGGGCGTTGAGGGGGGACATCCCGGCCGATACGAGAAGCTCCAGTTCGCGCCACAGGCTGATTCCCGGAGACAGCGGCCCGCAAGGGGTGTCGCTCCCCGGCAGCACAGGCGCGCCGAGGTCCAGCAGCAGGCCGACGAACCGCAGTGCCGCCTCCAGCG
>JAGPGE010000537.1 GCA_018056145.1 Armatimonadota bacterium | reverse complement strand
CGGCTGGCCCGTCGATGCGGAAGGCGATGCGCGCGTAAGCGGCTTCCGGGATGCGACCGGCAAGCTGGTGCTCATCATTGCCAGCGCTCGCCCGGATGAGGAGGTCGCCGTCACTGTCAAGATCGGCGGGCCGTGGGTGGACGCCATCACCGGCGAAAGACTCAGCCCGGGCAATGATGGGCTCACGCTGACCCTCCCGCCTGGCGAGGGCAGAGTGCTCGTGAAGCCGTGAACCTTGGCTGACCCATGGCTGTCGGATGAACTGCCAAGCAGGCGGGCCCGGGCGGCCCGTCGCTTGACTCCTATATCGGAGGCACTTCATGGAACACCGCAACCTCGGCAAGGCGGGCGTGAAAGTCTCCCGGCTTTGCTTGGGCACGATGATGTTCGGCGACCCCACACCTGAAGCGGAATCGGTGGCGATTATTCGGGCCGCTGTGGATGCGGGGATCAACTTCATCGACACCGCCGACAAGTACAATGCCGGCGAATCCGAGCGCGTTGTGGGCCGGGCGCTCAAGCCGGTGCGCGACCAGGTGGTTCTGGCCACCAAGGTCCACCTACCCATGGGCGAGGGCCCGAACGACAAAGGGAGCAGCCGCCTGCACATCCTCCGCGGTGTCGAGGCCAGCCTGGAGCGTCTCGGGCTGGACTGCGTAGACCTGCTCTACCTGCACGCTCCCGACCCGGAGACGCCGATCGAGGAATCGCTGCGGGCACTCGAGGACCTGGTGCGCGCGGGCAAGGTGCTCTACGTGGGCTGCTCCAATTTCCGGGCCTGGCAGACCGCTCACGCACTCGGAGTACAGGCGGCCCGGGGCTGGGACGGCTTCGCGGCGATCCAGCCCCTGTACAATCTGGCGAACCGCGACTGCGAAGTGGAGATCCTCCCGATGGCCCGGGAACTGGGCCTGGGCGTGGTCCCGTACAGCCCCCTGGCGCGGGGAGTGCTCACGGGCAAGTACTCGCCGGGGCAGGAGCCGCCGCCTGATTCCCGCGCGGGGCGGGGCAACGTGCGCATGCTGCAGACCGAGTTCCGTCAGGCCAACCTGGAGCTCGCGGCGGCGCTCGGCCCCGTGGCTTGTGAAGCCGGCTGCACGTTGTCTCAGCTTGCGCTTGCCTGGGTGATGGCGAACCCGCTGGTGACCGCGCCGATCATCGGCCCGCGGACGATGGAGCAGCTGAACGACAATCTCGGGGCGCTGGGCGTGACGATCACGCCGGAAATCGAGGCACGCGTTGATGAACTGGTGCCCCCTGGAGAGCACTGTGGGAAGGGCTACCAGGACCCTTCTTTCCCTGTCACAGGCCGGCGCGCCTAAGAGGGCAAGAAGCGCTGCAGACGGCCCTGAACTGCCGGGTTAGGGGCCGTCTGCGTGTGTGCGCAGCCCTCCGGTTCCGCGCCTTAACCAATGGCTTAACCCTCTCTTAACGACTGCTTCAGCCCTTCTTAATCGCCCCCGAGGATACTCCTGGCCTGTGAGACCCCACCGCGCCGGATTGTCGGCCTGATGGGGAAGCGGCCCGCGTCTAGCGGGTGCGCAGGACCAGTCGCGTCATCGCACACATCGCAGGAGGGAAACCATGAGGACCGCAGTATCGCTGTTTGCCGTCGTCGCCGTGGCTGCACTGTGCACGGTGTCCTGGGCGGGGGAGCCCACGCCGTCGCCGGATCGCGCGTACGTCGATGCCGTGATCGATGCCATGGTGGCGTCGGGCCTCATCACCGCGGAGAAGGCCGCGGAGTTCAAGGCGCAGGGCATGAAGGCTGCCGCCGCCGTGGCCGACGAGCTTGCCGCTGCCGCCGCCGCGAAGCCGAAGAAGAAGCAGTGGTACGACACCATCAAGCTGGGCGGTTATGTACAGGCCCGCGGTCTCTACTACCCGGATGCTGAGGAGAAGGAAGTTGATCTCGCATCCGTCTCGCTCAAGAAGGACAGCGAGTTCCTGGTTCGCCGGGCCCGGATCAAGCTTTCCGCCAAGCCTGCTAGCGGCGTCGAAGTGGTCATCCAGCCCGACTTCGGTGAAGGCGACGTGACGATTAAGGATGCCTACGTGGACAAGAAGTTCGGTAACGAGAACACCTCGATGATCCGCGTCGGGCAGCACAAGGTCCCCTTCGGTTTCGAGGGGCCGCAGTCCAGTTCCTCGCGGCTTCCGCTTGAGCGCAACTGGGTCGCCCGCCGCACGATCTCGGGCGAACGCGACACGGGCATCGCCTACTACTACACCGATCCTGAGGATGCCAAGCTGTTCGGTCTCGCCAAGGATGAGCACTTCGGCACGGGTGACTTTGGCAACATCGCAGTGGCTTTCTTCAACGGCCAGGGCATCGAGGACGGCGCCGAGCTGAACAGTGACAAGCACATCGTCCTGCGCGGCTGCAAGCCCATGCTCATCAAAGGCTTCGGTTCCGACAGCGAAGAGCCCACCCAGTACCTGGAGTTCGGCGCCAGCTACTATGCGGGCGACTACGTCTCCAAGGGTCTTGGCAAGGAAGTCAGCGAGGACCTGATCGGGATTCACGGTTACCTGGCCCCGCAGCCATTCGGCCTGCAGGCTGAATACTTCACCGGCGAGACCGAGGGCGCGGACATCGACGGCTTCTACGTCATGGCCCTGTACCGGCCGGAAGACGGCAACGGTACCTTCTATGCCCGCTACGACGAGCTCGACGGCCGCCGGAAGGGCCGCGGCGCCAAGGACTATACCCGCGACCGCTGGACCGTTGGCTATGCCCACGAGCTTGAGGACGGCAAGAATCGCGTGACCGTTGAGTACTCCGAGGATACACCTGAGGGTGGCGACAGCTGGGGCGAGTTCGGCGTCCAGCTCATGACCCACTACTAGACCGCAGTCACAAAAAGGGGGCTCCTCCACGGCCCGGGGGAGCCCCGACGCAACAGTCACAACGGCCGCCATCGGCGGTCGCTAACCAAACGGAGGATAGCACACAATGCGC
This sequence comes from Armatimonadota bacterium, assembly GCA_018056145.1. GTDB lineage: Bacteria > Armatimonadota > Zipacnadia > Zipacnadales > JABUFB01 > JABUFB01. The sequence goes on along the minus strand of JAGPGE010000537.1, from coordinate 1,467 downwards.
AGTGCAAGCAAGACCCTCGTGACGATGATCCTTTGCGCGGCCTTTGCGATCAGCACGGTCGCCGCCTCCGCCGCGACCCTGAACGGCAGCGGCGCGAGCTTCCCGTTCCCGTACTACACCAAGACCTTCGCCGAGTTCAAAGACCGCACAGGCATTCAGGTCAACTATCAGGCTACCGGCAGCGGCGCCGGCATCGACGCCATCACCAAGAAGACCGTGGACTTCGCCGGGAGTGACGCTGCTCTGTCGGACGCCAAAGTCAAGGACCTCCCCGGCAAGCTCTTCCAGATCCCGACCTGCGGCGGCGCGGTCGCCGTCGTTTACAACGTGCCCGGCGCCTCCCGCGACCTCAAGCTGAGCGCCAGCAGTGTCGCGGGCATTTTCCTCGGCCAGATCAAGCGCTGGAACGACCCCAAGCTGGTTGCGGAGAACGCTGAACTGCGCAGCAAGAACCTGCCCATCACCGTCTGCCACCGCAGCGACGGCAGCGGCACCACCGACATCTTCACCACCTACCTGAGCGCGGTCAGCCCGACCTGGAAGAGCAAGGTCGGCAAGGGCACCGCAGTCAAGTGGCCCACCGGCAAGGGCGGCGCGAAGAACGCGGGCGTCGCGGCTCTCGTGAAACAGATCCCGGGCGCGATCGGCTATGTCGAGCTTGCCTACGCCAAGCAGAATGGCATCGCCACGGCGCGCATAAAGAACCGCAGCGGCTACTATATCAAGCCGAGTCTTCCCAGCACCAGCGCCTGCATCGAGGGTGCCCTGAGTGCGCTCAAGAACGACCTGCGCGCGGACATCGTCAACTCCTCCGGCCGCGATGCCTACCCGATCGTTGGCCTGACCTTCATCTTCGTCTACGAGAACTCCGTCCAGCCCGCCGAGCTCAAGCGCCTGCTGGGCTGGCTCATGTCCGACGAGTCCATGGCCATCGCAAAGGGCCTCGAGTACGCGCCGCTGCCCAATTCCGTGCGCGCCATCTGCAAGGACATGATCGCGAAGCTGAAGTAGTCCCGCCCCAATAATCTCTCCCTCCAGGCGAAGCACAGCGCCTGGGCCTGCGCGGGGCGCCTCTTCCCATGGGAGGCGCCCCACTTTACGACAGCCGCTTAGGAGCCCGCCACAATGGCAGCTGAAATCGCGCCCGGAGCGCGCCCCGAGGCCAACCTTTGCATCAGCGACCGTGCGTTCAATGTGATCCTGTATGCCGCCAGCGGGGTCGTGCTGGCGCTTGTCGTGATCCTCGGATACACGCTGGCCAAGAACTCGAGCGCTTCTTTGGAGCACTTCGGCTGGCGTTTCCTGATCAGCACTGACTGGGACCCGGTTCACCAGCATTTCGGCGCGCTCCCCTTCGTCTGGGGCACGCTTGTGACGTCTTTCATCGCTCTGCTGCTGGCGGTGCCGGTGGGCGTGGGGACCGCGATTTTTCTCGCCGAACTCGCCCCAACGGCTGTTTCACGCCCT
>JAGPGE010000021.1 GCA_018056145.1 Armatimonadota bacterium | reverse complement strand
TCCGCCGACGCCCTCAAACGCCCCACGCCGACCGATTACACGCGCCGACGTCAACCGCCACGCAATCCCACCGCCAGATAGCCTCGCTCCCGGGAAGCGCGCTGAGGTTCATGCATAGAGCGGGCTAGTGTCTGGGCCATCTGCGCACAGGGAACCGTTGGGTAGGAGGTGTCCTGCATACCCCAGGGGAATCTCACATCGCCGAAGACAGCCGGTCTGCCCGACAGCACTGTATCGCGAGCAATCAGTGTCATCATAAGCTCTGAGTTAGGGACACACGGAGGTCCCCGGGCGCACCATAATCCGGCTTATAGACTCACTTTCCATCACAGATCTGCCACACAATCGGCCGTCGGCAGGGGGAATGAGCGGGATATATGCTCCCTTCTCGTCCCTCTGCCGCCCCGGACGGGGTCTGTGGACACGGAAGACACGCTTTGAGCACAACTCATGTCCTACGAGATCGGCGGCGCCCACGAAAGGTGTGGCTAGAACTCGCTATGGATATGAGCACGCTGACCCAGGAATTCGTCGTCTACCTCGAGGCTGAACGCGGCTATTCCCCCCTGACCGCCACCGCATATCGTTCCGACTTGCGGCAGTTCATTCGCTTCCTGTCCACACGTGGCAGCGTCCCCGAACCCGTCGACCTGCGCCCGCAGGACGTGCGCGAGTGGATCGTGGACATGCGGCGCCGCGGCCTGTCACCCCGCAGTACCGCGCGGCACCTGTACGCCCTGCGCAGTTTCTGGCGCTACCTGCTGGACATCGAGGTCGTCAGCCACGATCCACTGCGCCGGATCAGCGCGCCGAAGATCTCGCGGCGCCTGCCGACTTATCTCAGCGCCGGCGAACTTCGATCGATCCTCGATGCCGCGCTGAAGCACCCGATGGCACCGTGCGCCTTCCGCAACTACGCGATGATGTCCGTGCTTATCTTCACCGGCATGCGCCGGGCGGAGTTGATCGCGCTGCGGGTGGGGGACATCGACCGCGACGCTGGCGTGGTGCTCATCCGCAACGGGAAAGGCGGGAAGGCGCGGGCTGTGCCACTGGTCGCGGACGTGGTGCGGGCCGTGGACGACTGGCTGGAGTTCCGCCCAGAGTGCAGGCACGACTACCTGTTCACCACCACCCAGAGCAATCGCATCCATGCCTCGCGGATGCAGATCATCTGGAAACGGGTTCTGCAGGATAGCGGCATCACGCGGCCCGGCGTCACGCTGCACACACTGCGTCACTCGGCGGCGACGCTGCTCCTGCAGAACGGCGTGGACCTGGTCAGCATCCAGCAGATCCTGGGCCATACCCGGCTGGACACGACCGCGGTCTACCTGCATGTCGGCGGCGCGGAACTGCGGAAGGCGGTTGCCGCGCATCCGTTGTGCGAAGAACGCGGGACTGGCTAGACCGAGCGCGCTGGACATCACGGAGCCAATCCGCCGCCGCGGTCGACTCAGTCGGCACACATGGAGCACTCGACACAATGGGACATCTGCTGTGTCTGGACGAAGGCCCTGCCTACATCCAGCGCCTCGAGCGCGCGCGCGAAATCGGCCTCTTTGGTTCGCGGGCTCTGGACGAATTTCGCCAGTACCTTGGACTCCGGGTAGTACGTGCGGAACAATGCTCGCGTTCCTGCGTTGCGGACGACCGCATCGTGGAAGTCATGTATCTCTTGTGATGCCACTATCACACCCACCCCGAACTTGCGACCTTCTTTCATTAACCGGGGGAGAGTGGGGTCTTTCGCAACGCGGTGCGCTTCATCCAGCACCACCATTAACCGCACACGCTGCTGTTCGCCCCAGAGGAACATCTGTCTATATACCCGGCGCAACACGAAAGACACGGCTGCGTACTTGAGTTGGTCAATCTGAAGGCCACCAAGTACGACAGCGGTTGGCTGCTCCAGCATCGACTGAAACACGTCGCCATCGGTGATATCCGCGAATAGACCAAACTCCAGCAACTGGCGACACCGCGCCACCACGTTGCGAGGAGCTCCAGGCTCTTTCTCTAGTTCCTGCAGGCGGGTGCTCAGACGGCTCATCGAGGGGTAAGTGGTGCTGCCGTCCGCCCTTATGAGTTCGTAGCACTCCGACAGTGCGCGATAGACCAAGTCGCGCTGCATCTCGCCTAAGCCACAGATGTAGCCGATGATCTCCGCTACTTCGTAACTCACTGCCTTGGCATCCGTGTCTCGCTGAACAGACTGGCCGACAGGCTCCAGTGGCGAGAACGGCAGCCCGTCAGCGGCGTCGATTGTTGTGACCGGTGCGCCGCCTACCTTCTTTCTGAGGCTCTCCGCGAGGTCACCGTGGAAGTCCAATACGAGGAAGGGCACTTGGAAGTTGGCTAGTCCGCCGAGCATATGCTGCACGGTTGTGGATTTCCCCGACCCAGTGCTGCCGACGACAAGGACGTGAGGGCTGCCCTGCAAGCTCGGGGTCCAGCTCAGTTCCTCATCGTCTACCACCGTGTGCCCCAGTGACACTGCGGGAGGCTCACCTTCAGGATGCGGCAGGTGCGTCCGCTCAGGTTGCACACTGGGTCTGGTTACAGGCAAGTCTTCGACCGATCCCAGCACGTTGGGCTCGATCGGCGTGGTTGGTACACTAGCTGCCTCCGGTGCTGGCGCTGGCAGCTTCTGAGGGGGAACACTTCGTTCCTGTGAGGGGGCCTCCTCCGTTGATGCACGCTGCTCGGAAGGCGCGACGGGCCTGATTGACGCTGGAACCGACTTTGATTGCGGCGCAGTGGACTGCGTCTGCTCGGAAGCCGGTGCAGCTACTCCCCCGTCGAGAGCGCGGAATTGGGTCTCATCTTCAATGGCCCGCCGCCCGATCACCCGGATCTTGTGGTCACGCACAGTCATCTGTCGTGTCTCGGCGATGGCGGGTGTCACAAGGAAGCCTTCGCAAGTGAGAGTTGCCTGGGGGTAGGCAACCTGCAGGCGACCGATACGTGCGCGGAGGCTCTCGTACTCCTCGTCGTCTGATATCCAGCCGTGTCGCCAAGCTCTATCCAAGTAGTAGGTGAGAAGCCCGGCGAGTTCCGAGCGTGCGAGAATATGATCTGGGCGAGGAGCCGCAGGGAAATAGCGCTCCGCGAACCGGTCTCGCGTGTGCTCCATCTGTGCGATCATCTGGTCCACTAGCGCATCGGACGATGCTTCGCCAGCGCTTGTGCGGAACTTAACTTCGATGAAGGCTGCGTGGAATGTCTTCGGCGTAAGCGTCACGCGAAGCAGATCGCATCGAAGGTTTGCACCCGCATCGTCGTCCTGCGCCCCGAACAAACGCGCGTGGGGATCTACAGGAACGAGAAAGGACCTTGCCAGTTCGCCGGACGTGCGCAGGTAGTCGGCCACCAAGGCCAACCCAACAACGGCTCTCGCATGGTTGGGGTTCCCAGTGACCTGCATCGCCAATCGTCCGGAGACGCCCTTAATCAGCCCCAGTACCGCGCTGACACTGCCGTCGTCGCTCGCAAGCTCGAGCTCCTCAAGCGCACGGCGGAGTACGTCGCCCGCCTCGCTGTGCCAAGCCGTAGTCACTATTAGCCGGTGGCCCAACCCGTCGGCGTAGTCAGGGACGTGATCGAGTATGTACTTCTCTGATTCCCGCGATAGCTCAGGTTCGCGTGGGTAATCGTAGAACTCCACCCCAATGTTGCGATCAAGCGTCAGAACCCACTCTGACTGGTCGTGCACGTAGTCCAGCAGACGCTTCTCATCTGGCCCCAGGGAGAGGACCGCTGCCGGGACCGCATTCGGGTCTGCTGCGGGGTCCACCAAGCTGGCCACTAATCGCAAGTGCATGCGATGGCCTTCCAACAGACGCCGGGTTGGGGGCTGGGTGCTCTCGGTGCCGGGGTTGACATAGCGCGTCCATCTGCACCCAGACTCGTCCAACTGAAACGCTGTTATCCATCGCGTTAGTAGCCCGAGGGCAGAGACGCTCACGCCGTGCTTGTCTTCCGGCACGACGGTACCCTCGTTCGGGCTGAAGACATCGGTTGCGATGGTCAGGTTGACGTCGCGTCCGGGCAGTTCCCGCACCTGAGACAAGCCCAACGTTCGACGTGCCAACTGCAGAGTCGGGTGCAGATGAGAGGAGCCACTGCTGACGTTGTCACGCTGCAGGTCGCGTACTAGTTCGGTGAGCCCCGGAGCAGGTGTCTGAGGGCTCACGTGGCCATGAATGATGATGTCGATTGGCAGGCCGTTCGTGTCACCATCATCGTTCTCGGTCGCCTTGGGCTGCTTGGTATACTGGCGGAAGACCTCACCCAGGAAGCTACCCCGGCCGGGATTGATCGCCTGGATGCGAAGCGAGGGCAGATACGGATGCAGCCCAGTGAATGCGCGGAGCCTTTCAGCGACTGTAGCGGCCGAGAGCATTGCCGAGCCGTCGCCAAGGCCGTCATAGCCCACCAGATGCGCGACTTCCTCGAGAACCCCTTCGGGATCGGGCGTCGTGGGAGGCACCATCACTGACCAGAGCAAGCCCAGAGTACCTGCGTTGACGTAAGGCCTGCCACGGACATCAGATGCGAAGGCCGGAAGGTTGTAAGACTGCAGGCCTCGGAACAGCACCTCGTCCACTCGGGCTCTGCGCTCGCGAGGACCCATAGCGAGTACCTCACGGATGGCTGGCAGCATGAAGTCCCAGTGGCCAAGATACCAGGCTAGCTTCAGTGGGTGCGTGGGCAGGACCAGCAGCGTAGGCACTGTGCTGTCTGAGCTTCGGATCTCAAGCTCGAGCGTGTCCATCGAGCATAGAAGCGCCGCCTGGCCCGACCGGCCATCTGCCATACTCTCGCCAAGTAACTGCACATAGCGGTTCAGGTAGTTCTGCACGCTATTGCGAAGTTCCTGACTCTCTTCGTCTTCCCACGGCGTGAGCCCGGTGATACAGCCGGGCCTCCCTGCGGTCCTCTCATTGGTTTCGGCAGCCTCGGGTGAAGGGGCGCGGTGCCGGAGGATGTTTCGGAAACAGCGTTCGCGCGCGCTGATGAACGAGTCCCAGCTTTCGGTCTCGACCATCTCCGCGGGTACGCCGATCGGCTCGATGTCTTCCTCTCTCAGAGCGTCCACAGCCGTTCCGGTCCTATACCGTCCTGAGTTCCGTGGGGCCCCCAGGCAGCGGCACTCTACAGCGCTGAGAAACGCTGTCGTGATGATGCGGTAGACGCTACGGTCGTTGATCTGAACTGGGTAGTATAGCGGTCGACCGGCCTCACGTTCCTCGGGTAGCCACTTGACGGACAGATCCTCTTCTCCCTTGGGAGCCTTCAGGGCGTACTTCAGCAGAGCCGTGGCTATCGAGTTCTCGGTGGACTTCCGCCGCGGCCCACCGCCATCGTCGGTTTCCGTCTGGTCCTCGGACAACCAGAACGGAATACTGAGTGCCTCCACGGGCGGGCCGCCTTCTGGGCCGATCTCGCGCCCGAGGTTATCCAGGGCAGCCACCCGAAGCTGGACCTTCCTCACCTCGATGTCGTCGTCAACAACAACCTCCAGCTTCGCACTTCGACTGGTTGCCCCTACCGTCATGCTCGGAAGCTCGACTCCGGCGACATCATCGGGGTCGTAGTTCTCAAGATCGGGAACCAGGGCGACCAGCCATCGGCTGACGTTGCTGGGCTTCTTGGGCGTCGCGTGCCAAGATGCACCTATTCTGGTGCCCCTAGGCGCCTCCAGGTCGGTCCCCGGACCGAATGGCTGCTTCAGTCCGCACTTCTTGACCACAGCCCCAACCGCGTCCATGAAAGGTCCCAAGTCGATTGTCTCAAGGTCCGATGGCTCCACGCTTGGGAACGTCCAGCGCTCGAATGTCAACTCCCCAGGGCACTCATCACCGAGGGCCTTCAGCCAGCCGCGGACGTCATTCAGAGACCATCGGCTCAGAACGCGGATCAACCCGTCAGGTATCTCCCCAGGATGCAAGCCGAGAGTGGCCACCCTCTCGGCCACACTCATCTGTGGCCTATCTGGTCGGCTGAGCTTAGTGACGCACTCGCGGTTCTGTGGCAGACGTTCTCTCAACCGCGCAACATCACCCAAGTCTGGCACGAGCCCAACCATCCACAGGTGACTGCCGATCTCGTCCACGGACGAACAACGGGCTATCCGGTCCAGAAACTGCACTTCGTGCTCTGTCGAAGGACGTGACCGCCCACCAAACTGCTGTCTGATGGCCCTGAAGACCGCAGCATACTCGCGCGGCAGTTCATCACGCAGTCTGGATGCCAAGCCACGCAGAAACGCCTGTAGATCGAAGGGTCTGAATGAGTTGCCCAGCGAGCTTGCTGCAGGGTCGCGCGTGTCAGATGGCACGAACACGCAGAGAACTGAATCCTTCCGATTCCGCAGCTCTATGGCTTCATCGCTGGTTACCGTAAAGTCTCCATCGCGTTCCGTGTCGAGGACGAACGCCGCCACGCCATCACTGACTCGGCCGCGCAATGCCTCGCAGACCTGGTGTGCCTCCGTCTTGGACAGATGATCAACGCGCTCGCAGTGACCCAGCCCTTTGTCCGCGAGCTCCGCTGCAAGGGCGTCCACGAGTTTCTCCAGGATCACGCCTCGGGCTTCATCAGTCATGTCCGACCACCTTGTGTCCGTGAGTATTCACACCAGAGCCCCGCTCGGTCGCGTAGCGTGGCTCGATGTACTGAGCGTTGAAGTCGTCGGATAGGTCTTCGAAGACACCCATCTGGCGAAGCCGGCGTTTTAGCGCCTCAAGGTTCTCTTTGGCGGCCGCCACCGTTTCGACGCTCTGCATCCACTCCGGAGGACGATCCACGATTATGCCGTAGCGCTCCTCTAGAAACCGTAGGAAACTCCCCAGTGACACAGGGCGTGGGCGCAGCCCGATTCCGTTGCTCTCGGGCTCTTGCTGACTCTCCGCGTAGCCGGGCGTAACGCAGCAGAGCTGGACCAGGATCTCCAAGAGACCCTCACTCATCTGCAGCCGCCAAGCCCTGCGACCGCGGACATTGCCCGCGAGGATCCCGTCGTTGCGCACAAGTCCCCCGACCGAGCGATACCACTGAAGTATGTTATTCAGGGTCTCAGAGCGCTGTGCTTCCTCAAGTACATGGACGAGGCGCTCGACTTCATCGCCCGTCGGGGGGGACAGAACGCCAGACAGGTCCTCAGGTATGTCGCCGTGCTCGTCGATCCCGTTTTCGTCAAGGATCCGTTGCCAGTCGTGTGTCGCACGAGCCCGAGCCGTCGGTTCCTGCTTCCACCCAAGCAGCACAGAGAAGTTCTTGCCGCTCCGATATCCGTCTTCCTCGGGGTGAAACGCTACGGACAGGGACCTGTGCAGAGTCCGCAGTAGCAGGCTGTTGCGGAAGAACCTCTGCACGGCGGCGAAATGGGCCTCAACCTGCTCCTGGGACATTCGCGCACTGAGGTGCCCGCGGTCACCGACGAAGTCAACATAGAATCGCACCGGCGAGGGCAAATCGTCCGGTCCCTCGTCCCACCAGGGATCAACCGTCTTTCCGTCCACAAGCCGGTTGACGACGTGCTGTAGCTCGAGAGTGTAGACGAACAGCTGGAAGTTGAGGAGGCCCGTCAGGAACTCCGCGAGCGTTCTGCTTGGAACCCGCTCCCGGTACGCCCGGACCAGCCGATCGACATCTGAGGCTATCCGGCGTGCCGCTCGAGCCAGCGCAGGCTTCGGGGGGGGCACTTTGGGGGCCGTCGTAGAGGGAGGGCAGGGCTTGAAGCCATCCAGATAATGGAGCTGACCCAGGGTCTCCACGTCCAGCGAAGTCTTGCCGTCGTAGCGCCCACCCATTGCTACTGAATCTTCCAGTTCCACGCCTTCTGCGAAAGCATCGCAGATGAACCGTAACCCCCCCATGGGGCCTGAACCGGAAGCCCCACCTGGCGCATGTTTGAGGATGTGGTATATGAAGGCGGGCACCGCCCGCACCCGGCGTCCCTCCGCAGGAAAACCGGGCTTGTAGCTTAGGAACGTGAGTGGCTTCACGTAGAAGATCTGCTCTCCCCCTCGCCCGCTTCGGCCCCGTCTCGCCGTATCGATGAGACTAGTGCGGATCCACTTGTCCAGCACGCGCCGGCCCTCCGCGTCATCGAAATTGACCATATGCTGGTGGTTCGCGAGGTCATCCCTACGTTCTTCGATCTCAGTGGGGTCGGTTAGTTTGCCTCGGCCTCTGCCTCCGGAACGAATGAGGTAGAACAGAGCGGGAAGCAGCGCTTCCACCTCGAACTCGTTCATCTCGAAGCTGAATAGCCTGGGGAAGCTGAAACCCTTGATGTCCTTTGGGAGCTTGAGCTTCATGGTATGGCCTCACCTTCTGGAGCCGCTGGGCTTCGGACGAGGGCACCGTCCTGTACATGTACTCTATGGAGAACGCGGCCGCTCTCCATCAGGATGACCTCGTCCGACTTCAGGCGCTTCAGCCTCGTCTTGAACTGGTCAAGGTCGACCATGAAGGGCTGCCACTCGAGGACATCTGGCATGTATCCCTCCTGCATCCGCATGAGCAACTCGAATAGGTCAAGGTGTATGCGTAGCTTAGGATCTCCATCGACATGTGAGAACTCGATTGTGTTGGGACAGGACTCGATGAAGCGTTCATCTGCGGGACTGGCGACACGACAGACGAAGTCATGTGCCGGGTGACGCTTGAACACCGTGAACTCCTGTGCTTCGCTATGCGCGGTGCGCACGCAGAGGTGGTCTGCCTGAGTTTTCGGGTCTACGATCCCGTCTGATGCGGAGATCGCTCCGCACAGCCGGTCACGGACTTCATCCAATGGGAGCTTGCCCGCGACCACATCATCGAATACGCGCGCATGTCGGTAGGGGAGAAGGTCTTCCGGGAAGGGTGGGCGCCAGTCACAGTTGCTAAGCCGCGTCTGATCGGCCTCAAAGTACAGTCTGCGCTTCACGGCTTGGTACCAGGCGCTCTGCAACGCAGCGTGACTGATCCCGGCCAACGGCGAGGATGATCGGTCGAATCCGCTCAGCAGCATTTCATCAATCACGCCTTGCTTCTGCCGGCTGCGGTTGTAGTGTAGGAACCGATCCCATCGTGGAGCGGGATAGCGGCCGACATCGTACTGAGTTAGGTCCGTCAGCTCGTCGTCCAACTCTCCCTCCGGGTTGAAGACGGCGTTGAAATAGAGGGCATTGTACCAGCCTTCGCGCTGCTGGCCGGAAGCCACTTCCTCGTGTATCTCGCGACAGGAGCGGACGCCTGCGACCACGTAGGACAGGGCGGAGCGTAGGTCACGGATTGTCGTATGTCGGGTTCCCCGGAGATGTGTCAGGTGGAAGAGCCTGCACAGGCGCGCTCTGACAACGGGACCGTGCGTGGGATCAGCGAGCGAGTCCCGGTTCAGACGGATTGTGCAGGAAGCTCGCGCTCTGCAACCACTGCATGCATCCCATCCTTCGTGCTCAACAATCGCTGTCAGGACCCGCTCAAGTAGGGTGACACCGGTTGCGCTGGTCGCTGTCAGGCAACGGCTTTTCAGGTCGACAAGGGCAACCGCGGGGTCGCGATCCGCCCCCGGCTCGCGCAACTTGCGGTAGATCACCTCACCCAGCCACCGATAGCGATCGTTACGCAGGAAATAGTCGCGCAGGCGCCCGTCGTTGATGGCAATAAGCCCTGTGAACTCACGGCTGGACGTATGGGGAGCAGCTCCGGATAGTGGCGCAAGCATCTCATCCAAGATGGCGTCTGCACGCTTGCCCTCATGTGCCTCGCTGGCATCATAGTTCGCGGCGTATTCCCTGCCTTCATACAGGGCGCGCCAGCCATTCGGGTCTGAGGAATGGAAGTGCGCGCCTGCTTCTGCTAGTCGACGGCGTACATGCTCAAGAAATGCCGTCTTACCATCGCCGGGGTTGCCGGTCAGCAGCACCAGCAGGAACCTACCAGCCATGATGTCGGGTACGAGGCGTGTATCGAGCAGGGTGGGCACATAGGTGGCTTCGGCGAAAGCTGTGTCTAGACCACGATTGTCAGCATTACCCGTCCGGCTATTGCGGTAAATGGCTTGGAGAGCGGCAACTAGGTCGCTCTCTACCCACCTGCCGTCGAGTTCCACGGGGCGCGTTCGGATCACGGCGTTGAGGCGGTCGAGCAGGCTCTCGGCTGATCCAACTCGCTGGCTCTTGTCAGGGTCGCACCCCTGCTGCAGAACTCGTGCGTACTCGAGCGCCGTCTCGCTCAGGCCGAGCGCAGTAACGTCAACCATCTGGTACTTGTCGGCCGTCGTGTCAGTCAGTGAAAAGGGAAATGTCCCGGTCAGGACGCGAAACAGAACGACGCTGGTCGCGTAGACGTCACAGGAGGCGTCCCATTGTTGGCCTCTGTCAATCTCTGGAGCTCGATAGCGGGGAGTGCCAACCATGGTGCAGCCCGAAGCATGTTCCGTGCGCGAGACACCGAAATCGATCAACTTCGCGGGGACAGTGTCGGCGTCTGGGACGATTATGTTCCTGGGACTGATGTCGCGGTGGATCAGGCCCTGATCCGTTAGGTATGCGCAGGCATCCAAGAGAGTGCAGGCCAGCTCATGGGTCCTATCGAGCGACCACGGGAACCCGTCCGCCAGCTCTTCCAGGGAGGGGCCGCGCACGTACTCAAGCTTCAGATGGAACTCATCATCAGGTCTGCGGACGTCATGGACCTTCACGATGGCCGGATGCTGCAGGCCCTGCAATGCACGGAACTCAGTGCCAGCAAGGCGTTGTCGGCAGTCGTCTCGAACGATCTGCTTGAGTACGAACTCACCCCCATAGAGCTCGTCAGTTACGAGATAGGTAACCGCCGTTGCGCCTGGCGGGAAGACCTGCGTCACTTTGTACTGCCCAGCTATGATGTCGCCAGCAGAGAACACAGTAGGCGCGCCTCCAGGTGTGTCGCCACCAGTCGCGCCTGCGGCGCGATTCGGGTTGCATGCGCGCAGAGCGCGCATGATCTCGGGCTGCAGGTCACTTCGGTCAGGGGCATCGGCACCGACCAGCAGCACAAGAAGCTCCAGCAACTCTCTCGCGCTTTCGTGTGCAGCCGGTATGCCCTGGGAGATCACGGCGTCGGGCGCATCCGACATGCAGACTGATACGAGCGACTTGGGGTCGAGACCAGTAAGGAGTTGGAGTGCGATAACGGCCGCTGAGAAGAGATCGCTTTCTGGGGATGCCGCCGATAGGTCGGCCCTCACCTCAGGCGCCTCGTAGGGAGTAGTAAGCCCGGTCGCGTCCGAAAGATCGGGCACTATGGTCTGTTCCCCCTGTAGGCGGGAGAACTCGAAGTCCGTGAACCCGACCTCAACCGAGTCTCCATCGCTCAGTTCCACACTTAGCGCTTGAGGGCTAAGGTTCCTGTGTACTACGCCGGCGCCATGCAGCTTCGCCAACCCCTCGAACAGGCCGTGAGCTATGGCGAGGCACTGCTCGAATTCCAGGGCGCGCGATGACGAGACGCTTGACAGAGACCGGAAGCGCCACATCTCGCGGGGAACAGCGAGAAAGCGGTCGCCGAATTGGAACGGCTCGTAGACGCGAGGGACGGGTGCGATTCCCTCCAGCCGGACCAGGGCTTCGTAGTCCCTCAGCATGACCTGCATCTGTCGTGCGGGATCGTGCGTGGCCGCTGCGCTCAGGTCGTAGAGGCACAAGATCCTCTCAGCCGATTCATGGCCACGCTGCAGTCGTGCACGGTAGACTACGCAGTGGGGACGCTCATCCAACCGCTCTAATATCTCGTAAGGGCCCACACTATGAGGGGTCGGCGGTCGAACCGGGAGGAGGTGTAGCCGCTCGACGATGTCACTGCGCCACTGCGCGATGGAGGCTCCGCGCTGCTTGGCCTCGCTGTCGTAGGCCTGAAGCGTTTCCGCCGCCGCGTCCAGTTTGACAACCTGTCGGTTAGTTCGGGGGTCGCTGACGTGAAGCGTCGCGTCCTGGGCCGATAGGACCACGATGCCGGTAACGAGACGCCCTGGTGCCTCTGCGTGGATTCCCGGAAAGCCCTCGCGAATGTGGCCGGCCAGGCGAGCCCCGATATAGTGGAGCTTGTTCAGCGGGTTGCGTCTAACTTGTCCCGAAGAGAGCACCCATTCGTTCTCGTTACCACGGATCTCTCCGCTGATGCTCTTCTCGTCCACCACGAACAGGTGTTGCCGGCCGACGACAATGCAGTCGACCTCGAACTGCTCGCCCCGGGGCGACACGAAGACCTTGTTGCAGATTACGAGCCAGTTATCCGGCAGTTCCTCCGCGAGCCGGCGTGCCATCCTTTCCTCGGCAGCAGACACGAACGGGCCTTGACTGACGAGATCGGCCACAATTACCCCTCCCGTGACCGGCAGCGATGGAGATGCTCCCGTCTTGCCATGGCCTCACGTCTTCTACGGCCTTCGCGCTCTCGCCATGTAAGCAGGGATCCGAGGAACTCAGCCGGTGCAACACCAGATTCGACGGGCCCGGGTTACTGACCTTCCCGGTCAACCAGTATGTCGGGCACTTCCCCGATGACGCGGGTCGGCGCTCGATGCACCGCCTTCGGCAACACGCAGCTGAGGTGGATGAGATACAGCGACGCTGCGGTCCGCTGGCCGGGCAACGCCTGTTCCCTGTGTTCTGGCCATGCTCGATGTTCACAGCGATCCAGCAGGAACCCCAACCCATCCCGTCGAACTTGCTCTCTTGGCCGCCGCTTTGGCCAGCGTTTCGCACCACAGGGGGAACCATGCCAGTCAACATCACCCAGCACGCACTTAACTTTGGTCCGCCTCACCGCAACCAGGCCCTGTTCTCCGACCATTTTCTCGACGATGACCAGCGTCTCAAGGCCATGTCCCAGTGGCGCGATGCAGAGGGCGTCGACCAGGCCTTCGCCGCCATCAAGGCGGTCTTCGACTCATCCGCCGTTCACTTCGGCGATAGCACCAACGAGGATCAGACCGAGGACAAGTTCATCGTCCCCGTGCTCAAGATCCTGGGCTGGGAGTGGGAGACCGAGGAGCATATCGCGCATTGCGGCGGGAAAACGCCTGACTACGCGCTCCTGCTTTCCCACGACGACTGGCAGGCGATCCAGCCCAAGAAGGGCAAGCCCGAGTTCTGGGCGTCCGTACCCGCGCTCGCAGATGCCAAGGCCTGGCCGGACTCCCTGGACAAGAAACGCGCCGGCGAGACGCCCACGGTCCAGATATCCAACTACCTCTACCGGTCCAAGGTCCGCTGGGGCATCCTCACCAACGGCCGGCAGTGGCGCCTGTACGAGGCTGACAAGTCCCGCGCCGGCGGCATCTACTACGAAGTCGATCTGCTCCGCCTGCTGCAGGGCGATGATGACGAAGCCTTCAGGTACTTCTACCTCTTCTTTCGCCGCGATGCCCTCGTGCCGGTGGGTGGCGAGACCTTTCTGGACCTGGTCTTCCGGGGGAGCGCCGAACATGCCGCCCGGATTACCGACCACCTCAAGGAGAGCGTCTACGATGCACTCCGGTACCTGATGAACGGTTTCCTCAGCCATCCGCGCAACGGTCTGGACGCCGCGGACCCAGGCGCCCGTGCCCTCGTACATGACCAGTCGCTCATCGTCCTGTACCGCCTGCTGTTCATCCTCTATGCGGAAGACCGTGATCTCCTGCCGCGGGAGGAAGACCCGTACAAGAGCTACAGCCTGTTCCAGGTGCAGCGCGACATCAACGTGAAGCTGCGCAACGGGACAGACTACAACCGCCAGGTTGCCGGCCTGTGGCATTCCCTCCTTGACCTCTTCCAGCTCATCGACGGCGGCCTGCGGGACGAGAAGAAGCCCGGGCGCTGGCTCATTCCACCCTACAATGGCGGCCTGTTCAGCGTCTCCCGGTTCCCCCAGATCGCCCACTCTCCGCAGCCGGACGAACCTCGCTGGGAGATCGGCGACTTCTACCTCGCCCAGGTCATCGACATGCTCGCCTATGACCGCGAGCAGTGGGATCAGCCCGGCGCCCAGGACCTGGACTACGCCACCCTGGAAGTCCAGCATCTCGGTTCCATCTACGAGGGCCTGCTGGAACTGCGGCCCGAACTCGCCGCGGTGGACATGATCGAGCAGCCCGGAGGCCAGGGGAAGGGGCCGATAGTCGTAGAAGCGGCGGGCCTCGCAAAGCCGAAGAACGTCAAAGGCCAGCCGCCCCGCAGATTCGCGACGGGCGAGGTCTACCTCGCCACCGACAAGGGCGAGCGAAAGGCCACCGGTTCTTACTACACGCCCCGGTACATCGTGGACTACATTGTCGAGAACACCGTGGGCCGATTGTGCGACGAGGCTGCCGGGCAGGTAATCGCCGCCCGCGACAAGCTCAACGCCGAGATCGCGGCCGCGAAGAGGGCCGCTGCAAACCCCAATGCGTCCACGCCGGCCCTCGCGCTTCCGGGGCGACTCGAGGCCCAACGCACCAGCCGGCTCCTTGAGCCTTACCTGTCCCTGAAGATACTGGACCCCGCAATGGGCAGCGGGCACTTCCTCGTGGCCGCCGCGGACACCCTGTCCCTGGCCATGGCCACCGACCCCAACCTGCCCGATGCCCCCGCGCCGTACACTGACAACCCCCAGCCGTACTACAAGCGCCTGGTGGCCCGACATTGCCTGTACGGCGTGGACCTCAACTGGCTGGCGGTGGAGCTGGCGAAGCTCTCCCTCTGGCTGCATACGGTGCAGAAGGACACCGCCCTGGACTTCCTGGATCACCACCTGCGCTGGGGCAACAGCCTCATCGGCGCGCGCATTGAGGACGACCTGTGCCATCCCGTCCCGCGCTTCAATGACCGCGGCAAGCTGGCCACCGCTGACGCCGGGCAACTCGTGCTCGGTTTCTGGGAGAACCTCTCCGGGCGCTATCTCGGGAGCTTCCTGGACACCCTTCAGCGCATCATGGACGAACCCGCCACCGACGCCGAGGCCCAGAAGAAGAAGGACCGCTGGTTCCGGGAGATGGACCGGGAGCGCGACCGCTTCCGGCAGGTGGCCAATCTCTGGCTGGCTCCGCATTTCGGCGTCGCGATCACCGACGACCAGTACCAGCGGGCGGTGCAGGCCCTCCATCAGGGCGCGCAGACCGACGAGTGGCGATCACTGGCGGCGGAGACCTGGTTCCAGGACGCCTATGCGGTGGGGGGCAATGTCCACGCCGAGAAGGGCGTGGAGGACTGGCGGGCGGATACGGAGGCGGCGCTGCGTGAGCGCGAATCCGTTCCCGAGCCGCGCCGGTTCTTCCACTGGGAGCTTGAGTTCCCCCACGCCTTCTTCGCCGGGGCGAACTGGAAGGCGAAGGATGAGCGTGGGTTTGGGGCAGTCATCGGGAACCCGCCGTACATCCGGATCCAGAACCTGCCGGCGACCCAGAGGCAGCACTTCGGCCAACGGTACCGGGCGGCAGCAGGTGACTACGACATCTACGTGCTCTTCGTTGATGTGTCGATTGGGTTGACTCGCCGAGGAAGACGTGTGGGCATGATCCATCCGCACAAGTTCGTTGAGACCAGATATGGCGAGGGCCTGCGTCGGCTGATCGTGGATACCGCATGGATCGCTGGTCTCCTTGACTTCGGTCACGCCCAAGTGTTTGATGAGGCCACGACATACGCGTGTGTGCTTCTGCTAGAGAAAGGCGTCTGCGGTCCATTACCACGATACGCGCGGGTCAACGCATCGCCGGAGGCAGTTGCTCGGGCTGCGCTTCGCCCTGTGCCGATGGCATTGATAGAGCAAGACCCTTGGCAGATCAGGAATGCCGAGGTGTACGAGGTCATGGGAAGGCTTGTCGATCCCAGAACAGCCACGCGTGTGGGTTCACTTTGCAGACCCCATTACAGTCTGTTCACGGGCCTGAATGAAGCCTTCATCGTAGACGAGAAAGAAGCCCGAGCCCGGGGCCTTGAGCCGGCGCTTCTCCGCCCCCTACTGAAGGGGGAGCACGCGACCAAATGGGTGCCAAGCCATCAGGGGCTCAGCATCATCTATCCGTACACCAAGAGCGACCGCGGTACGCCCACGCCGGTCGCGCTCTCTGAGTACCCCAACACTCGCGACCATCTGTTGGCCTATCGGGAAGCTCTTGTCGCGCGGACCAAGTTCGCTGCGAAGGTCCGCGACGCAGAGGAGCGGGAAGCACGGTGGTTCGAGTTCATAGACCCACGCTCGCCAGGTCAGTTTGAGAAACCCAAGCTACTGGTTCCCGAGATCGCGGCGAGCAACTGTTTCTCTCTGGACGTCGGCGGGCTCTACTGCATCAACAAGATCTTCACGCTTAACATAGAATGGCCCGTACACCGCCTCCGCTACCTCCTCGCTTGCCTCAACTCATGTGCGCTCGACTTCTACTTCCGGCGTATTGGCAAGCGGCTGCAGAATGACTACTACGAGTACGCATCCTCGTACGTTGCCGAGCTCCCAATCCGCATCATCGACTCCGAACACCCAGGCAGTCCAGAAACCAAGGACCAGCTCCTCCGCAGCTGCCATGACGCGCTTGTGGGCGGGGACTATGCAACTCCGCTCCGTCTTGCGGTGCAAGCCCTGGCGACCCACGCCGCGTTGCACGGCCCCGCGGGGAAACCGGAACTTTGCGAAGACCCCTACTGGGCGGCGCAGATCGCCGATGCCGACCGGGACTTCCCGGGCCGCGAGGACTTCGTCCACGACCTGCTGGCGGACCTCGCCCAGCGCATGATGGACCTGACCCGCAGGCGGCACCAACTCGCCGGCGACTTCGACGCCGACCTGCGCGGACAGTCCGGCGCCGACACCGCGGAGAAGCTGCAGAAGGGCAAGCAGGAGCGCAGCCTGTACAAGCACGAGGCCTGCCGGCCCTTTGTGAGCGAGACATCGGGCGCCACCCGCAGCCTATCCGAGAGCCTTGCGTGGTCCGAAGCGGCCTTCGAGGCCTTCCTGCGCGAACTTGTGGGGAAGGTGAGCAACCTGAGCGCCCTGCTGGGCATTTACCGCAAGTACACGGACGAGTACCGCCAGACCGTGGACGCCCTGGCGAGAACCGACACCTTGATCGACCGCATCGTCTACGCCCTCTACGGCCTGACGGACGAGGAAATCGCAATCGTCGAGGGGACGACGGGGGGAGGTGGCGAATGAGCGAAGCGGAGTTCCGTGACTGGATGCACCGTCTGACGAAGCGCTACCCGGGCATCAGTGGTGTTTGTGTGACCGGGAGCCGCGTGCTGAACACGGGCAAGCGCCCGCGAGCACGGTGGGCTCTCTGGGAGGTCGTTGCATTCCTGGAGGAGGGGCGATGTTACGAGGAAGTGCCGACCGACGCGGTCCTGCGCTGCCGGTACCGCGTCATAGATGACACCGCAGCACGTATCGCGGCTGACCCAGACCTTCGCTCGCCGGACATCGACTTGTACTTCATGTTGGGGCTCTACTGCGCGGCCGTGAACTGGAATGACGCTGAGAGCCTGGCACAGGAGTTCGTTGAGGCTGACGCGTTCGGTGACTCGGATGGACCGCGGCTGTGCAGGAAGTTCACAAGCGCGATGATCACATGGGATCGGAAGTTCGGCGAGTGAGCGAGAGTTGCGCCCTGCCGTCCCTGCTTCCCGTCGGTTGAGCGCGGGGAGGCCGCTGAGCCATTCCGTCGCAGCGGCGGCCTACGGTCTGTGCGCGACAGCGGACAGCACGGGTAGCCCGGGATCCCTACGCGTGGCTACCCAGCGTTCCAAGTTGACCTCCCGGCCCTGATCGGTCGGGCGAAGACGCTCCCGTGTGCCGAGTGGCAGCACTGCCAGAGCGTGCGCGCAATGAAGGAGGACGAGAGTGGACGGCCAGATAGCGGACCGGACGAGCAATGCGGAGTCGTTGCCAACACGCGGGGTCGCGGGGATTGGTCCGGATGACCGGGTGGTCGTCGTGCTAGGGGCCGGGGCCTCGATTGGCGAGATGAAGGCCGCAAAGAGCGGGGCAGTGCCCCCCGCTGACCGAGACTTCCTCGACGTAGCTTCAAAGCACTGTCGCAGGAGGTACAGTGAGGTCTGCAAGCTCTTCGACGAGGTCTGGGAAGACGCTCCGCCCTACAAGTTGGTGAGTCCCCAAATGCGGATGGAGCAGCTGTTTGCCTCATGCTACCTGAAGGTTCGCCAGACGGACGGACGTTCGGAGGCGGGCCGCGCTGCGCGGGAACTCTACGACGCTATCATCATTCTTATGCGGGAGACGCTGGTTGAGACTACTGACATGGCCGATCCCCCGCACCATACCCGCCTCTTGCGCACCCTCTGGGACGCTCAGCCGGGCGCGCTCAGCGTTGTTGCGCTCAATTACGACGTCCTTGCGGATCGGGCGCTTCTGTCCCTGAACGACAGTGGTGCACTCGAGTGGGGTCACCGGTACGGGTACGGTTTCTGGCCTCGCGGTACCCCTGCTGTCGCCGCCTCGCCATCCGTCACGCTTCTGAAGCTACACGGGTCGGTGAACTGGTACATAGAACTCCCCAACCGGCGTCGACACACTGCCTACGACACGAGAGCCCAGATCTACATCCCCCAACCGTGTTACAGGCCAGGTCGCCCAGCGTGGAAGAACCGCCAGAACACCCGGGGACATAGCGACACACCGGTCTTCCCGCTCCTCGTGCCTCCAGTGTTCGAGAAGAGCACACAAATCAGCGGGACTATCGCCAAGCTGTGGGGAAAGGCTGAGCGAGCGTTGTCTACGGCTACATTGGTGATCTTCTGGGGGTATTCACTGCCCGTGACCGACTATCACTCGGAGATACTATTCGCTCAGACTGCCCGAAGAGCGAAGTACAACCTAATCGTGATCAACCCGGATCGAGGAGCATTGGCGCATGTAACCGACGTGTGCGGCCATGCGTGGACCCGCTGGTTCTTTGGGGTGGAGGACTTCTTTGAGTTCGCCGATCGCGGATGGCGGTGATGCTGGCGTCGTTGAGGGGGATGACACCCGTCTGAAGCGGCTCCGTGCCCATGTTGCCACACTGATTGCTGCATGGAGAACGTCGGTCGACACGGTAGTTCCTGTCTCGGCGGTCTCTGAACGCGTCACGTGCTCTGGTTGGGCTCTCCGCTGGAGCGAGCCAGTTGGTCGCCCTCAGAGTTCCGCGCTACGGTGCCGAAAGCCACGCCCGCAACGAGCTACTTTCTGCGCGTTATGCCGGTCTATCGGACTGAGTGCATCGGTCCGATATCCCGGCGTGTTGGTCACTGCGCCGTTGCGTCGTCCCGGTTGGGGACATGCGAATTCGTCTCCGCTTAGGCATTCTCTGCGCTCTCACTCGGAGACGCTCTCACAACCGCAGTCTTCCCCCTCGTGTGCGTTTGCCCTATGATCCCGGCCGGAGGTGAGCCTGATCAGGCATTCGGCATCTGATAATGACCTGCGCCGGCTGGCGCGTGCGTTGAGAGTCGCGGACTCCCCCGACACGCAGGGCCTGGTTGCGGACCAGATCGCGCGTCTGGGCACGCCGGCGGCCTTTGAGGTGCTCGTTCGCGAGGTGGTTGGCGGCGGGCCTGCGGGTCAGGCGTGTGCGAGTGTGCTGTCTCAATCGGGTGCTGCGGCGCCCCACGTGATGCGGGCTTTGCT
>JAGPGE010000536.1 GCA_018056145.1 Armatimonadota bacterium | reverse complement strand
ACCTCCTGATGCAGGTCCGAACCGGTCAAGATGTGCACCAGTTCCTGGGAATCAGCCCCGTGCTCGTGGTTATCAGCGGGGTCGTGGTCATGCCCGTGTTCGTGGTCAGACCCGTGTTCGTGGTCATGCCCGTGTTCGTGGTCATGCCCGTGTTCGTGGTCATGCCCGTGTTCGTGGTCATGCCCGTGTTCGTGGTCATGCCCGTGTTCGTGGTCATGCCCGTGTTCGTGGTCATGCCCGTGTTCGTGGTCCCCGCGATGGTGTTCCTCCTCGTCCACTAGCGAGACGATCATTCGCGTACCATGGATGCCGGAGCGGTTCGCAGGTACGGCTTCCATGCGCCAGCCCGTCATGTCAATCTTCTGAAGCTCCGCGCGTATCGCATCAATGGACACGCCGGCATCCACCAGCGCGGCCAGGGTCATGTCTCCGCTGATTCCGGCAAACACGTCCAGGTAGGCGATCTTCACGAGTCTGGTCTCCTGTATCAGGGCTGCAAGAATGGATAGCCATGTTAGCACAACACGCCGATGCGGGCTATACTGGCGTATCGGCACACCAGACCCGGGAGGCCACCAGTGCGCTTCGGCTTTCATATTACAATCGCGGGGGGCTGGAGAAAGACCATCCAGCGCGCCGTGGAGCGCCGCTGCACTGCACTCCAGGTGTTCACCGGCGCCCCGGTGCAGTGGGATCGCAAGCCCATGGACCCCGAGGGCGCGCAGTGGTTCGCCGAGACCCTCCGCGCGCTGGACATCCAGCCGCTCTTCGTCCATGCCATCTACCTACTGAACCTCGCCACACCCGACACCATGCTCTGGCGCCGCAGCCGCGACCACCTGACCGATGAGCTTCGCCGGGCGAAGCTCATCGGCGCGCAGGGCGTGGTCTTCCACCTGGGGAGCGTTGGCGCCGAGGGCAAGCCCGAGGCAGGTATGCGCAGGGTCGCACGCGCGCTCGATTGGGCGGCGGAACGCACCCCGGACGGCCCGCGTCTCATCCTCGAGAACAGCTCCGGGCAGGGGAACGTGGTGGGCAGCAGCGTAGAGAGCATTGCACAGATCATCGACACCTCACACTGCCAGGACCGCCTATGCGTCTGCATCGACACTGCCCACGCCTTCGCCCAGGGCTATCCGGTGCACGATCCGGAGGGCCTGGGCCAGTTCCTGGACGATTGTGACGCGGCCTTCGGACTGGAGCGGCTGGCGCTCATTCACGCCAATGATTCCCGGTCGAGGCTGGGGTCACACGTGGATCGGCATGCGCACATCGGCAAGGGCGAGATCGGTCCCGAAGGGTTCCGGGCGATCATGAATGAACCCCGCTTGGGGCACTTACCCTTCATTCTGGAGACGCCGGACCAGGAGGAGTGGCACGCGAAGGATCTGCGGGCATTGCGCGCGGTGGTGGATGGGGCGATCAGGCCCGCGTTGCCCAGAATCAGGCCGGTTCCGGAGCAGCCGAAGACCCCGCCCGACCGGGACGGCTCGGGTCGCGCAGGAGACGCGCCGGGCCGGACTCGGTAAGCCGTGCGAAGGCCGCATCCCCACCCAGGCGGCGCATGGCCGACCTTGCGGGGCTGATCACCGGCGGCCGGCGCTTCGGGTCGTGACCGTCCGAGGCGATGAAGCTCACCAGGTCCTCGCGCAGCAGCCTCTGCGCGATTGCACGGATGCCCCGTCCCTCTTTCCCCCGGATGCTCTCCGCGTTCACCTGCAGCAAAGCTCCGCGCTGGGCAAGCTCTCGTATTGTGTCCAACCGCAGGCGCGCAGCACCCGAGCGTTCCGGGTGCGCAATGATCGGGACGAAACCCATGAGCTGCAGGTTGAAGAACAGATCGGGGACGTAGTTCGGAAAGCTGGAGAAGGGCAGCTCAATCAGCAAGTGCTTGCCCCTGTCCGCCACCGTCATCACCTGGCCCGCTTCCAGGCGCTTGATGAGGTTGTCGACGCTGCTAATCTCCGCCCCGGGCAGGACGGTGATGCCAATGCCCGCGGCGCGGATGGCGTCATTGAGGATCGCCACGCGCTCGCGAATCAGCTCGGGAGTCACCACGCCCTCGTCCAGGTTCGCGTGGGGCGTGGCGATGATCACGTGCACGCCGTCCTTCGCGGCGACGCGCGCCATCTCCACGCTGATCTCCAGCGTATCGGGGCCGTCATCGATTCCTGGAAGAATGTGGCAATGGGTGTCTATCATGCCTTTGAGGGTGCGGCTGAGATGGGGCTGAAGGGGCGTCCGGGCGATGCATGACCGCGGACGCCCCGAATGGGCTACCAGTTGAGGCTCAGGTTCGCGCGCATGTTCTCGATGGCTGTATTGATCTGGCCAAGCTTGTCCCGGGCCTTGAGGGTCAGGGACATGCGGACGAAGCCCTCGCCGAACTCGCCGTAAACGCTGCCGGGGATCGCGAGCACCCGGCAGTCACGCAGAAGCGCGGTGGCGAAGGTCTCGGATGTGTAGCCCGGCGGCACCGGCACCCAGACATAGAAGGCCGCCCGGGGCTTCTCGAGGTTCCAGCCGAGACTGTTGAGCCCGTCGATCAAGGCGTCACGCCGGGCCTGGTACTCGCCCTGCATGTTGGGGACCCATTCCTCGAACCGGTCCAGCGCCGCGATCCCTGCGCGCTGGATGGCCATGAAGGTCCCGCTGTCCACATTGCTCTTGCACTTGGACAGGGCTTCGACATACGGCCTGCCACCCATTGCCCACCCCACGCGCCAGCCGGTCATGTTGAAGGTCTTCGACAGCGAATGCATCTCGATAGCCACGTCTTTTGCGCCGTCCACCTCGAGAATGCTGTGGGGCTTGTAGCCGTCGTAAGCGACCTCGGAATAGGCGCAGTCATTGACGATCAGCAGCCCGAACTCCTGGGCGAAAGCCACGGCCTGCTCGTAGAACTCCAGCGGCGCCACGGCGCCCGTTGGGTTGTTGGGGTAGTTGAGGAACAGGAGCTTCGCGGCCTTGGCGACCGACCGCGGGATGGCGTCCAAGTCGGGCAGGAAGCCGTTTTCGGCGCGCAGGGGCATGGGGAACGGCGCCCCGCCGCACCAGGTGGTCTGGACCTTGTAGACGGAGTACGCCGGGTCCGGCACGAGGACCACGTCGCTGGGGTCGATATACGCCCAGATGATGTGCACCAGAGCTTCCTTGGAGCCAATGCAGCTCTGAATCTCCCCGTCAGGGCTGACGTCAATCCCGAACCGGCGCTTCGCAAACCTCGCGATCGCATCCTTGTACTCGGGTGTTCCATAGCCCGTCTCATCATACGGGTGCGTGGAAGGGTCCTTCGCCGCCTCGTACAGGGCGTCGACAACGAACTGCGGCGTGGGCAGGTCGGGGTCGCCGATGCCGAAGTCGATGGGCTCCTTGCCCTCGGAAATCATGCGCGACTTCAGTTCCGCGATGGCGCGGAACGGGTACGGCGGAATGCGCTGCAAGCGCTGTGCAAGCTCCACAGGGTAACCCTCCCGGAGTGAACAGGGTAGTCTGAATCCTGATGATGACCGGCGGGATAGCGGCCGGGGACACTGGCCGCGGGATCGGCGGCGTCAGGCGCCCTTACTGCGCGAGCGCCAGTGGCGCCCGCGGTCCCGACACCTCCCGGGGGTATGCGCAGTCTGTTTGTGGCAGGAGACGGGGAACATAGTCCGCCTACTTCAGAGCCTGCGCCAGCAGGTCGGGATGCACTTCACCCGAGAAGGCCTCGTCGGCCGGCCCGGTCAGGAAAACGTGGTTGTCCTCGGCCCACTCGATGAACAGGTCGCCGCCCAGCAAAGACACCCGCGCCGTGCGGTCGGCGAGGTCATTTAGCACCGCGGCCACTACCGTGGCTGACGCGCCGGTGCCGCAGGCGAGCGTGACGCCCGCGCCCCGCTCCCACACCCGCATCTGGATGTTCCGCCGGTCATCAATGCTCGCGAACTCGACATTCGTCTTGCGCGGAAAGAGCGGATGGCACTCAATCACCGGGCCGAGTTCGCGCACAGGGAAGCTGTCGGCGTCATCCACGAAAACCACGCAGTGCGGGTTTCCCATGGACACGCAGGTGATCTTCAGATCGTGGCCATTGACCTGCAGCGGTTCGGCAATTACGGGCTGGTCGGCGGGTTCGCCCGCCATCGGGATCTCGGACCGCGCCAGTCTAGGCTCGCCCAGGTCCACGCGGATGAGGGTGACCTTGCCATCCTCCACCGTGAGCACCGGCTTGATGATTCCCGCGTAGGTCTCCACTTCCAGGGAGGTCTTCTCGGTCAGCCCGTGCTCGTACACGAACTTCGCGAAAGCCCGCATGCCGTTGCCGCACATCTCCGCTTCGCTGCCGTCGGAGTTGTAGATGCGCATGGCGAAGTCGGCGATTTCCGAAGGACTGACGAGAATGATCCCGTCGCCGCCGATGCCGAAATTGCGGTCGGACAGGACGCGCGAGAGCGCGGGCAGGT
>JAGPGE010000535.1:1939-4446 GCA_018056145.1 Armatimonadota bacterium | reverse complement strand
ACACGGGACCATGCGTTACAAGGGCCCCGAAAACGCGGCGGAGATGATCCATCATGGCCTGTCCCTGGGCATGAACTACTTCGACATCGGTCCAGCGTATTCGTACAAGGAATTCGACGACAATGCGGAATCCTGGGTGGGAAAGGCCATCGCCGGGGTGCCTCGCGAGAGCATGGTCCTCTCCAGCAAGGCCCAGCCCCGGGCAGGCGAGCCCAAGGTTGAGCGCAGCCTGGGAATCAGCACCCGCGACCAGATGTGGCAGTGCATCGAAAACTCCCTCAAGCGCGCGGGCGTGGAGTACTTCGACTTCTACCAGCTCTGGGACATGAGCGCGCCCGATCACTTCGAGACCGCCTGCATCGGCCCCGACACCCCTTTGGCCGCCATGCGCGAAGCCAAAGAGCAGGGGCTCGTGAAGCACCTTGGCTTCACCACCCACAATCCTATCGGCGACCAGGTTATCGACTGGCTCGGCCAAGTGCCCGACTTCAAGTTCATCACGGTCTACTACAACTTCACGGACACCGCGCCTGAGAAGGTCATCGACTACGCACGCGAGCACGGAGTGGGCGTCTGCATCATGGGACCGCTGCGCGGCGGACTGCTTGTGGGCGAGTCCCCGGCTTTCGAGCGGGCCCTGCCCGAGTTCGCCGGCCTTCCCGTCCAGGAGATCGCCATCCGCTTCCTCTTGGGCAACCCCGGCGTCACCACGCTCATCTCGGGCATGAACGAGATCGAGCACATGGACCAGAATGCCCGGGTCGCGAGCCTCGAAGACCCAATGACCCCCGAGCAGCGCGAGCGCTTCATCCAGGCCTTCCGCGACTTCACGAAGGGCGAGCCGCTCTGCACCGGCTGCCGTTACTGCGCCGGCGCGTGCCCCGAGCACCTGCCCGTGTGGATGATGATGCCCATGTACCAGCTTGCGGAGGTGTTCGAGGTTCCAAGCGCCCGCAAGATGGTGGCGAAGATGGTTGGCAGCGAGCGCATGGACCCATCGAAGTGCATCGCCTGTGGCGTCTGTGTCGAAAAATGCCCGCAGAACCTGCCGATCCCGGAGCGGATGGAGAAGCTAGTGGACCTGTCGAATGCGTTCAAGGCGGAACTTGGCGAAGAGTAATCGGGTTATACAGTACTGCGACGACGCCCCGCGACGTCTCGCGGGGCGTCTCTGTTTTCGGCCACCTGTCGGCCGGTGCCGGGAACAATCGTAACAGTCTACATGTTCGGTAGACAATAGGAGCAGACGTTCAACACACACTGGAGGTACGTCAGATGAACCGGTACGCGCTCATGTTGGGGGTCGTAGCTGTCGCTCTTGCGCTGGTATTCGCACAGACCGCGGTCATGGCCCAGTGCGGCTCGTGTGACGGCAAGCCGAAGATGCTCAAGGATGGCAAAGGCCCCCACGGACAGCAGGAAGCCGGCTATGGCATGAAGGCCCAGGGCGCCGGAGCAGGCGCGGGTTGTGGGATGGGCAAGGGCGCAGGCGCGGGTATGGGCTGCGGCATGGCCGCTGCGCAGGGCTGCCCCATGAGTGGCAGGGGCATGGGTCAGGGACATGGCCGCGGCATGGGGATGGGCATGATGATGGCCGGCCCGGTCAAGGTCAATCCCGAGTCTCAGAAGCTGTGGAAGGAACTGGAGCGCCTGCAGGTCAAGCGCCACCGGGCGATGTGGGACATGTTCCGGCTCCTGGGTGCGGAGGAAGTTGACCCGGCGGCCGTGCAGGCCAAGCAGAAGGAACTGTGGACCCTGAACCAGGACATGGTCGCCAAGCATCAGGCGCTTTCGCAGTTCATCTCGGAGGCTGCCGCTTCCGCCTGCCCTGGTTGCCCGGCAAAGGCCGGCGCGTCGTGCGCATGCCCGGAATGTGCCGCTAGGGGCTGCAAGTGCTGTGAAGGCGGCGAGTGCACCTGCGGCGCCGACTGCAAGTGCCCCTGCTGTGTCGAGGGCGGCAAGTGCTCCGGCAAGGCCAAGGCCGGTTGCGCCGCTGACTGCAACGGCGGACCGGGCTGCGCGGGCAAGCCCTGCGGAGCCGGTGCTGCCAGGGGTTGTGGCGCGGGTGCCGCCGGCGGTTGTGGCGGCGGCTGCGGCGCGGCGCGGTAAACCGCAACTCACCCGACACGAGAGGAACTCCGGGGAGCCCCGCCGAGACAGGCGCGGGCTCCCTCGTGCATTCCCGCGGCAGGGGAACCGGGTCCGCGCGGGGAAAAGCGTCCGCACGGGAGGCGTCCGGCAAGTGCATCGATTCCTGAAGCGCCACTGATGATCAGCAGACTTGTAGGAGCGGGCTTGCCCGCGACGCCGTTGACATTGGTTGCTTCGGGGAAGCAGTGGCACACCCGAATCTCAGCCGCCGCTCTCGCCACCCAATGACATCATGACACGCCCACTCACAACCCTCGTCCTCATCGCAGTCCCGGCATTCCTCGCGGCCGCGCCGGGAGAGCTTCAGGTTGCCCGCCTGAAGTACGGCGGCGGCGGCGACTGGTACGTGAACCCCA